>CAYLWJ010000053.1:0-3222 GCA_964387355.1 uncultured Actinomycetota bacterium
TTAAATAGTGTACCTAAAATAGTCTGAGTAAGCTGCTAATTAAATACTATTCCATATGCAGCTCTCAGACTATAATTTAAGCTTTAAAATTATGCTAATAAAACTAATAGTATGTTATTAAATTAGTTATAATAATTAAACAATTATAAAAAATTTTAAGAAGAACTAGCTTGAGATTTTTTTCTAATTCAACTAATAATGTTTTTATATTTTTACTTATTTTGATTATTATTTATTATAATTATCACAATTCTATTATTTAAAAATTATTTCAAAAATGGAAAATAATATAATATTAAGTATAAGAAATTTAAAAAAGTCTTTTGATGGTGTTACTGTTTTGGATAATATAAATGTTGATTTTATTAAAGGAGAAGTGCATGCAATCTTAGGTGAAAACGGTGCTGGCAAATCGACTTTAATAAAAATAATCAGTGGTTATTATAAGCCTGATAAAGGCGAGATATTTATTGATGGTAAACAAGTAACTTTTAAAAGTCCAAAAGATGCTCTTAATGCTAATATACACACGATTTATCAAGAATTGAATATTTGCCCTCATATGACAGTTGCTGAAAATATTATAATAAATGATTCAGCAAACTATGGAAAATTTATTCAACGAAAAAGTTTATATTTAAATGACGCAATTACTGTATTAAAAAAATTAGGGCAACATGATTTGGATTTAAATGTAAATGCTGGTACTCTATCTGTTGCAAAACAGCAGATAATTGAAATTGCTAAAGCTATTTTAGGAAATGCAAAAATAATAATAATGGATGAGCCTACTTCATCAATTTCTCAAAGTGATTCAGAGAGCTTAAAAAAATTAATATTGTCTTTAAAAAATGAAGGCATAACAATTTTATATATTACACATAGGCTGCAAGAAATTTATGAAATTGCTGACAGGTTAACTGTGTTAAGGGATGGGAATCTAATTGGTACGTTAGTTCGTGATGAGTTTTCAGATGAAAAAATAATTAAAATGATGGTTGGTCGAGAGATTACTAATATTTATCCTAAAACAGTTGTTGAAATTGGTGATGTTATATTAGAAGTGAAAAATTTAACTAGTGTCGATAATAGATTTAGAAACATATCATTTAAATTAAGAAAAGGCGAAATACTGGGAATCAGTGGGTTAGTCGGAGCAGGTAGGTCAGAGCTTCTTGAGGCAATTTTTGGCTTAAGAAAAATTAAAGAAGGAGAAATTTATTATAATAATAAAAAAATCTTTATTAAGGATCCAAGATATGCAATCAGTAGAGGTATAACATTTGTCACTGAGGATAGAAAAAGAACTGGCTTAGTTCCTTATTTTTCTGTCAGGGAAAATATTAATTTAATAAATAGCCAATATAATAATTTTCTGGGTGTTTTAAAAGGAAATTTATTAAATAAAATTGCAATTAAATACCAAAAAAGATTAAACATCAAACTAAGAAGTTTATCACAAATTATAACAACATTGAGCGGAGGAAATCAGCAAAAAGTAGCTCTTGCAAAATGGTTAGAAATAGAGCCAAAAGTAATATTATTTGATGAACCTACGCGCGGTATTGATATTGGTGCAAAAGCTGAGATTTATAAGATAATGGGTGAATTAGCTGCAAAGGGGATCGGCATTATTATGGTTTCTTCAGAACTTCCAGAACTACTTAGTGTTACAGATAGAGTTTTGGTTATGAGACAAGGGGCTATTGTAGCTGAGCTTGAAAGTAAAAATACTTCTCAAGAAGAAATAATGAAATATGCAACTAAATTAGAAAATTAAATAAAATAATTAAGAGTTTTTAGTAGAATAGTAAGGAGATAATTAATGAGAGAGCCTTCTTTAAATCAAAAATTTTTTTCTAGAAAAACCGCTAAAGAAGTTTTTATAAATTTAAGAAGTTTAATTATATTGTTACTGCTTGGTATTTTATTTTCATCTTTAACACCTTACTTTTTAAAATTACAAAATTTTTCTAATATTGGGACTCAAATTGCAGCAATAGCTATTGGGGCATTTGGTATGACTTTTGTTATAACAACAGGTGGTATAGATTTATCAGTAGGGGGCATTTTAGCTTTAACTAGTATATTTACAGGAATTTTAATAAGTACACTTGGTTGGGGATTAGTACCAACAATATTAGTAATCCTTATTGCTGGTTCAGTTATGGGTTTGATAAATGGTATTGGAATAGTATATTTAAAAATTGAACCGCTACTTATGACATTAGCAACAATGTTTATATATAGGGGTATAGGATTATTATTAACAGGAGGCAGACCAGTACCTATTAATTCAGCTATTTTTAAAATAATTTTTGCAGAAGGTAAAATCTTACAAATCCCAAGCCCAGTAATTATTATGGTTGTTTTTTTAATTTTTTGTTGGTTTTTGTTGAGTAAGACGGTTTTTGGCTATAATGTTAGAGCTGTTGGAGGTAACGTTGAAGCTGCAAGGGTTGCAGGTATTAATATATCTATTACAAAAATGATCACATATATGTTTATGGGTTTTATGGCTGCTGGTGCAGGCTTTATTATTTCTGGTAGACTTGCTCATGGCATACCTACCATTGGTGAAACATTTGCATTAGATACAATAGCTGCAACTATACTTGGTGGGACAGCTTTAGCAGGTGGACGGGGTACAGTAACTGGGACTATTGTTGGTGCAATGATTATGGGGGTTTTAAACAATGGTATGACGCTTTTAGGAGCTCAATATTATACAGAACTTATTGTAAAGGGTTTGGTTATATGCTTGGCGGTTGTTATTGATAACATTACAAGAAAAAAATAGTTAATATATAAAATTTTAAATTTTTGTAAATTTAATATTTTAAACAGTCAAATTTTATTTTAATAAAAAAAACAATATTATATTGACAATTAAAGAATAATATATAAAATTTTTTAGTAATATGATTACTAAAATTAGTTGTTATATGTTTAAGTTATGGTTGTATGTTTTTATATAAGACTTTTTTAATAATTAATAAAGATATAACAAATAAAGTTATTAAATTTGTTTTTTATCATTTTTAGCAATTAATTCTTTTTTTATAAAAATAAGTTAATACTATGTCTACATACATTACAATTAAAAAATTATTGATTGAGTACATAAAAAAAAATAATCTTAAAATTGGCGATAAACTCCCCACAGAAAATGAAATGGCAGAAAAACTTGGAGTTGGTAGGCTTACGTTAAGAGAAGTTCTG
>CAYLWJ010000054.1:0-2958 GCA_964387355.1 uncultured Actinomycetota bacterium
ATTATTCAGCAAGAACTAATAAAGAACAGGCTGATAATTTATCAGCCTGTTCTTTCTCTTTTTACATGTTAATTCTTAATTTTTTCTTAATTTATATACATTTTTACTATTTATTTTACTATTTATTCCTATTTATTTTCCAGCTAAATAATCTTGTATAGTTGCCCCATTATAGTATACCTTAAACATTTCTTCAACATTATCTTTTGTTACTGTCTCAATTGGTCCAATAATTTGACCAGGATAATCTTCTACACCATTAAGAATATTTATAAGATTATCAATAGTCCAATAAGCATGATTATACGGGCTGTATCCTACAGTTCCAACAATTTCACCATTATATATTCCAGCTAAGATTATTCTGTCCTGGTCAACACCAACTAAAGGTATGTCTTTTCCTGCAGCCTTAGCTGCATTAGACATACCAACAATAGCTGAGCTGTATAAGCCCCATGCACCAATAAGGTCTGGATATGCCTGCATTGCTCCTTCAAAAGCTTTATAATGGTCTTCTGGTGTTAATCCTGTTAACTCTATAACTTTTATAAGTGGCTGTTTACTCATAACTTCCATAAAACCAGCTTTACGAGTTGCAGCATTTGGATGCAAGAAAGGAATATTCTGAAATACAACTGTTCCTTCAAGTTTGCCACCTCTTGCTACAATAGTGTCAAGTAATAGCTGTGCACCATCTCTACCAATTTGAACATTATCTATAGTAAACACACTATTTACAGTACTTGGTGTTAGAGGTGGATTACCGCACATTACTGGTATTTTTGCATCATATAGTTTTTGGAGTATAGGTCCACAAGCATTAAAATCAGCAGGATAGAATATTACTCCATCAATTCCTTCCAATATCCATTGTTCTACAGCTTGATCTTGTTTTGCCTGGTCATAATTTGCATCGTTTACAACTAAATCTACTCCTATTTTTTCAGCTGCAGCTTTTGTGCCTTCAAGTACATTTGCGCCAGTTTCATCAACTGTGAAATACAAAGCTAATCCTATTTTGTACCTTCTATCTGGTTTTGGCAAAACTTCTGGAAGGCCCTTTACTGTAACTACGCCACCTTTGCCTAAAAAGGTAGCCTCACAGGTTACACCATATGTTGCATAGTAAGACTTTAAATCAACTACATCTGCAATTTTTGTAAATTCAGCTGCATTAGAATGTACTTTTGCTGCTGTAGTTTCTTCTGCTGCTATAGTTTCTTCTGCTGCTGTCTGAGCTGCCGTAGTTTCAGCAGATGTTACAGCAGTAGTAGCTTCAGTAGTTGCAACCTGACACCCTGGTATAACTGCAAGTGTAACAGCAACTGCAACAATTAGCCCTAAAACAACTGCTATTTTTGCTTTTTTCATCTAAGCTTCCTCCCTTTTTTATTAATCTGACATTTCTTTTAATCTAATGTCTTTTTTAACTATTTTGATACTATTTTATGAATTTTATTTTTTTCTTTTGCCAGCCCCCTTTCTTTAATTAAAATTCTTTAATAACATTATTAATTATTTTTAATTATTATTATTATTTATTTTCAGCTTATTTCGGCTTATTTTTTTTTACTTATCCTCTTGATCTTAATTGCTGATCAATAATTAACGCTATGATTATTACAAAACCTTTAACAAGAATTTGTGCTGGATATTGAGCACCAAGTATAGACATTCCACTTGATAAAATTGCCATAATAAGTGTACCACCAAGTGTGCCCCAGACATTTCCAAAACCACCAGAAATAGCTGTACCACCAAGTATTACTGCAGATATTGCGTCAAGTGGTAAATCACTTGCAATTCCTGGAAGTCCACTTGAGAATAATGCAGCAATTATTATCCCAGCAAAAAAAGCAAATACAGAATTTAAAGTATAAGTTGAAAATTTGATTAAATTTATATTAAGTCCTGCTACCCTTGCAGCTTCTATGTTTCCTCCAACAGCTCTAATGTAAAATCCATACTTTGTTTTTTTATACAAATACAATGTTATAGCAAATAAAATTATCATGTAAAAAATAGGAACAGGAATAAATTTAAATATAGTTTTAATACCAAAAGTATTTACAAATATTTGACTTTTAATTGGTATAGGTTTGCCACCAGTTAATTGAAGTGCAAAGCCTCTATAAATATTAAGTGTTGCAAGTGTAACTAAAAACGGTTCAATTTTACCTTTTACTATAACAACACCATTTATTGCACCCAAAGTAACGGCAATGAAAAATGATAAAATGATTGCCAGTGGCAGTGGTATTCCTTTACCAAGCATTAATGCCAAAGTTACACCTACAACTGCCGCCGTTGAACCAATTGAAAGATCAAGCCCTCCTAAAGTTATAACAAAAGTCGTACCAAAAGCAGCAATTGCTGTATAACTCATACTTTTTAACATATTAAGTAGATTAATTGGGTGTATAAAAATCCATTTAAGGCTTGTGAAAACAATAAGTAAAAGAATTATTATAAGTATTGTCCTATACTTTATAATAATATTAAACAAGACAGAGCCTTTTTTTACTGTTTTTATATCAGAACCTAAATCAGAACTTTTATTCATATAGCCCCCAAACCGATTAAAAAATAATAAAATTTTCTAATTTATATTTTTAATAATTGATTGTTGTTATTTACATCTTTTAATGCTGCAAGAGCCATTATTTTTTCTTGAGTAGCCTCTTCTCTTGACAAAATGCCTCTCATTTCTCCTTCTCTCATAACCATAATCCTATCTGTTACACTTATAAGCTCTGGAAGCTCTGAGGACACCATAATTATAGCAACACCTGCTTCAGCAAGAGCCCCAATTATATTATAAATTTCAGTTTTAGCACCAATATCTATACCTCTGGTAGGTTCATCAAATAAAATCAAATCTGGTTTAAATTCAAGCCATTTCCCAACTACAACTTTTTGTTGGTTTCCACCTGAAAGTGTACTAATAAGCTGATCAAG
>CAYLWJ010000055.1:0-2882 GCA_964387355.1 uncultured Actinomycetota bacterium
ATAATAACTTATTACAATTTCTTTAATTTTTGATTTTTCGATTCTACTGTAAAGCATATCATAATTTAATTTTGCTGCATTATCTACTAAATTATCATCAGAGATAGCTTTTCTAATAGCTTTTTCTACATCGTCGGGGTCTTCTGGTTCCACAAGTAAACCTGTTTTTTTATCTTCAAACCATTCATTGGCACAAGCAGTTTTAGATTGAATTGGGAATGAACCCATTACCATTGCTTCCAAAAGTGATGTACTTATCGCGTCAGTAATGCTAAGACCAATAGATATTCTTGCTAGCCCATGTAATCTTAAAATCTCTTCATGTGAAGTAGAATTGGGAATTATTACAGTTTTAATTCCAGTTTTTTTTGTAAACAGGTTTGCTGCTATCTTAACATCAATAAAATCTTCAGCACTATATATATATATTCTATAACCATTTAAAATATCAGCGCACCTCTCAAGAGCTCTTAAACCTACTAATGCCCTTCCATACCAATTTTGATAACCTTTAAGCATTATAATTTTTCTTTTTGAAGGAGGAATGTTACTTTTTAACTCATTGACTAAATCAAAATCAATACCGCCAGAGTTTGGAACTACAGGCAAAAAAACTCCTTTAAATCCTAATTCTTTTGCATATATTCTATCTCGATTGCATTCACAAGAATAATAATCGCAATTTGCAAGTACTTCTGATATCATTTCATAATGTCCGTCAATATTTTTAAATAAATCAATATCACTTCCCCAATTTGTAACTATCCACTTAGGAAATTTACCTTTAAAATGTTTTTTAGCTTCAAGGGTTAGATACCCAGCTTCTTGAATATGCATAGATTGAATAATATCTGGTTTAATTTTTTTTATAATCCTATTTAAATTTTTATAATTTTTTTTACTGAAAGTATTTCTTAGTATTTCTTTAAAAGCAAAAGAGGTTGTAATATGGTTATATATATATAATGGTTTTTCATTTGGTATTGTTTTTTGTATTTTATTTTTATAAAAATTTATAATAAATTTAACTATTAAAGGCATGTGTATTTTTACATTTTTTAAATCCGGGTGTGGAGATACAAAGTTATCTGCTGGATATAGATGTATTTCCCAACCTTGATTATTTATAAGTGATATCCACCGGGCCAGATGTATGCTATTTATCATTGCAACTATTAATATTTTCATTTTACTTAAATGATTATAGCTTGTTTTTATCTTATTTTTTAAAATTTATATGTTTTATTTCTAAAAAATACTGAGTTTATAAGTAAAGCTTTAGCAATCATTCTTAATTGCCAAAACCATTTCTTAATAATTATCCAGAAATATCTTTTTATAATTTTTTCAACTTCTTTTTTTGTTTTTTTATTTTCAGCAATTGCTAAACCTGTCTGGTCAAAAATAACTAATGGTATTGAAATTATGTCAACTTTTACATTTTTTGAAAAAAACCGCAGCCATAATTCATAGTCCATAGCAATTTTTAAATTCTCATCAAATAGTCCATAAATGTCAAATAATTTTTTCTTTAAAATTGTAGTAGGATGGGGAATCCAACTTAAAATTGGCGGCCATAGCGACCAAAGCTCAGGATGTTGAAGTATCTTTTCAGATTGTTTAAATTTTAACTGGTAAATAACTGCATCCGCATAGCTATGGTCTAGAATATATAAAAAGCTATCAATGTTTACATCAGGATTAATTATATCACCGCTATTTAAAAACCATACCCACTCAGATTTTACAAATTTAAGACCAAAGTTAAAAGCACTTGATATGCCTAAGGGTGGCTGCCAAAAATAATATACATTTTTTGAGTTTATTGACAAATTTTTAATCTCTTCTTTGATGTTTTCATTGCTACTATCAACTACTATCTGACTGATATTAAAATTTTCACGCAATATTTCTGTGCTTTTTAGAGTTTCTGCAAAACCAATCTTATTATTTTTTATAACAGTGATTATTGTTACTGTTTTATTTATCATTATTTTGTTAACGATGTTGTTATTTTTATATTTCTATCTTTTTTCCATAATGTAATTTTAAGGTTTTTCAGCAATACAGTAAACACTTGATCGAAAAGCTGGAAATACTATTTCTAAAATAGTAAATGCATATAGTATAATTAATTTAAAAGACATATTAATTTTTTTATTATCAAAATAATGATAACGAGCTCTAGTTTTTGTGGGTTCTGCCAACATGAATGTTTTTATGTTTTTAAAACCAAGTTTATCAAATATAAAAATATTATCTTTTCTGCTGTATTCCCTGTAGTGAGAGTAATATTTGCTTGAAAGCCAGTTTTCAAGTGAAATATAAGGGTGTTTACCCAAAAGCATTCTTATTCTTTTATAAATAGATACTGAATTAGGTCCACCGAAAATTAACTTGCCTCCAGTTTTTAATATTCTTTTAATTTCTTGAAACAATATTATGGGACTTCCAGGCAAATGTTCTGTAACATCAAATACAGTTATTATATCTATACTATTAGATTCAAAAGGGAGCGAACTATTAATCCAAAAATCCTGGTTTATTATTGAAATTCCTGATTCTTTCATAATATTAATACCTAATTCACTTGAGCCCATTCTATTTTCTTCAGTATATTCTTCAAATCTATCAATTAAATATAAACCAGATCTTTTGTTTAATAATTCTTTTATACAAAGTAAATTTATTCCCATACCTCCACCAATATCAAGAATTTTGCTGTTTTCATTTAGATTTTCAATTAAAAGAGTAATTTCAAATAAGTGTTTGCCACTGTTTTCAAAAATAATAGTATCTCTGGCAGAACTCCTAAATTTTGCTGCTACATTTTTAAGTGTTTCTAATATTCTTTTAATTTCTTGAAACAATATTATGGGACT
>CAYLWJ010000056.1:0-8274 GCA_964387355.1 uncultured Actinomycetota bacterium
ATGCAAATAGTGTAAATAATATAAGTGATATAAGTAAGTTAAATAATGTAAATAATATGAAAAGTGTAAACAATATAAATGACATAAATTATATAAGGGATGTAACTTATGGCAAAAATATTAATAATGTTAAAATTTTTAAAGAAAATAATGACGCTAGTTTTGTTATTAGCTTGAAGAATTTAAATATAAAAAAATATTTTATTCAAAATGGTTTGGTAAAATCAGATTAAATTTGGTAAAATACGCTAAATCAAGACTTTAAGAAAATAGAGATGTAATAGATATAGATATATAAAAAAGTAATAGATATAGATATATAAAAAATAGAATATATCAAGAAGATAAAAATCAAAAAAGAAAAAATATAATTTTTTATAAAAATATTTAAATGAAAATAGAACTTGTAAGTATACATTTTTGGATATTGCATATTATTTTTACCATAGCAATTTTTGTAGGATTACTATACAGGATTTCAATAGTATTACAAGGCTCATTAACCGTTTATGGCAAATCTAAGCTTGATAATGTTTCAAGGTGGAGTAAATTTTGGTATTTTATTGGCAAATTTTTTAAGGCTGTGTTTTCAAAAAAAATTGGCCTTATTATACGGGTTATCATAACAGATAGTATTTTGCATTATAAGCTTTTTAGAGAAAATAAGCTCAAATGGTTTACACACACTTGTATTTTCTGGGGTGTTCTTGCTCTCTTTATTTTGTCAGTTCTTTCAGGAATTGCAGTTGAGATAGCTCCTGCCTTGGGATATCAATATGGAACAAATGAGTTTTTGGATGCATTAGCTAATAAAGATCACTGGGCAACAGCAGTTTTAAATGAAATTTTAAATGTAATTATATTTTTAGGAATAGTCGTTGCCTTAATTAGAGGCTTTGTTTCTAAGAAAAAAATTGGAATGATGATGTTTAATGATATTTTTTTGATAATTTTTATAATAGTGATATTAATTAGCGGATGGTTTACTGAAGCTACGCGGTATATTGTTGAGAGAACCCCTGAATATATTGGCAAGATTGGTTTTATAGGCTTTTACCTAGGAAAGCTTTTAAGAATAATATTTTCAAATGCAACTGCAAATAGCTGGATAAATGCATATAAGACTTTTTGGCATATACATGTTACAGTTATATGGCTTGCATTTGTCTACATTCCTTTTTCAAAGTTTGCTCATGCGCTTTTTAGTCCTATAGCAAGCGTAATTAATGTTATGGAAAAGAATAGCAAATAAAGAAATAAATAGAAAAGAAATTTAGATTATATCTAAATTAAAAAGTAAATAAAAGTAAATAAGAGCAAATAAAAGTAAATAAAAGCAATAAAAAAATATGAGTTCTAACAAGTATACAATAAGACAGCTTTTTAATATTGAAGCATGCACTAGATGTGGACGTTGCACTGAGGTATGTTCTGCTTACAATGCAAAAAATGATCTTGCAATATCACCAGCAAAAAAGATAGAACTTTTAAGAAAAAAGATTAAAAAAGATACTTTATGGGGTAAAATTTTAGGCAGTAAAGGTTTTACACAAAAAGAAAGCGATCTTTTAACTAAGGCTGCGTATGAGTGTACTCTTTGTTCAAGGTGTGAAATTGACTGTCCTGTAAACATTGACTTGCAAAAGCTATGGGTTTCTTTAAGGTCTGATCTTGCAGATGAAAGCAAAAGTCCTGAAGTATTAACATTTTTAAAAGAGCGATTAAAAAAGTCCTATAATATTTCATTTGATACAAATGAGGGAAGGGCAAACTGGGTTACTGCTGTTAAAGATATAACTGAAGATAAATATGTAAAAGAAAAAGCTGAAGTTATTTATTTTGTTGGCTGTGTTTCATCTTTTTCACCTCGTGTATTTAAAATACCTCGTTCAATTGTTCAAATTTTTAAAATTGCTAATGTTGATTTTGCACTACTGGGAGATGAAGAGTGGTGCTGCGGATTTCCATTACTGTCTTCAGGGTTTAAACAAGATTTTATTGACTTTGCAAAGCATAATATTGATAAGGTAAATAAGACTGGAGCAAAGTATTTAGTTACTTCATGTCCTTCATGTTATCACATGTGGAGTCATACATACCAAGAATTAAGTAAAGAGCTAAGTAAAGATTCAAATATAGATTTAAAAATGAATTTTAAAGTTTTACATATAGTCCAGTATTTATACGAGCTTGTTTTAAATAGGCAATTAAAATTACATCCTTTAGAACTAAAAGTAACTTATCATGACCCATGTGATTTAGGTAGAAACTCAGGGATATATGAAGAACCAAGAAAATTAATAAAGATGATTCCAAAATTAAAATTTATTGAACTGGAAAATAATAAGGAATATGCTGTTTGCTGCGGTGGTGGTGGAAATGTTGAAGCAGTAGACAGTAAACTATCAGAAGAGATTGCTAAATTAAAAGCACAAGAAATAATTAAAACGAATGCTGATGTAGTTGTTACAGCGTGCCAGCAATGTGTAAGGACAATACTTGGTGCGCTAAAGAAGGAAAATTCTAAAATAAAAACAATGGATATTTCTGAATTAATTTTAATGTCTGCACAGGCGAATACACAGGAAAATATATAAAAAAGTTAAAGATTTAGCAATGCTAGATTATGGAAAATGGAGTAAAAGAGTTAAATTTAGTTATAAATGAATTAATTTCTGATTTAAATATTAAAAAAAATATCAGAAAGTTTAATATTTTTAATCACTGGTCTGAAATAGTTGGCACGGATGTAGCCAAAAGAACCAAGCCAATAAAAATATTTAAGGATACCCTTATTATAAAAGTAGCCAATTCAGTCTGGGCAAATGAGTTAAGCTTAATGTCAAGACAAATTTTAAAAAAAATAAACGATTTTGTTGGTGAAGAAGTTATAAAAGATTTAAAATTCAGACTAAACTAACCCACGCAAAAAAATCCCCAAAAAAATAATTATTATGGTATAATTATTTAAATGTTTAAATTGTAATTTTTTTTTAATTAATTTATTTTTTATTTTAATTTTTTTTAAAAAAGATAAAAAATATTTATAGTTTTTACAATTTTTATTAATTTTTTTTAAATTTTTATTTACAGGATTGAAATTAAAAAGGGTAATAAGTAATATAATTTGCTTTGTGTGGTCTTACTTATTGCTCTTTATTTATATTACATTATATTGTACTGCAAAAAAATGTTAGAAGGCGGGTAGATGGCAACTAAAAATATGGGTAAAAAGGATAATGTTAAAAAAAATGAGGTTAGTAAAAATAATGTGGATGCTAAAAATATAGAAGCTAAAACAAATATAAAAACAAATATAAAATCTCAAAGAAATATTAAAGATCAAACAAATATTGAGACTAAAACAAATATTCAAAATATTCAAAATATTCAAAATGTTAAAAATATTAAAGATATTAAAGATATTAAAGATAAAACAGCTAGTCAGGTTAATACTGTGCAGTCAAGTTATGATGCAAAAGATATAAAGGTTCTTGAGGGACTTGAAGCTGTAAGAAAACGACCTGGAATGTACATAGGCTCAACAGGTCTTAGAGGGCTTCATCATTTAATATATGAGGTTGTTGATAACAGCATTGATGAAGCTATGGCTGGTTTTTGTGATAATATTTTAATTTTGCTTAATAAAGACGGTTCAGTTACAGTTGTAGATAATGGTAGGGGAATCCCTGTTAAAAATATAGAAAAGTATAACAGGCCAGCTGTAGAAATTGTTCTTACAAAGCTTCACGCTGGAGGTAAATTTGGTGGAGAAGGTTATAAGGTATCAGGTGGACTACATGGCGTAGGTCTTTCTGTTGTAAATGCTCTCTCAGAAAGATTAATTGTTGAAGTCAGAAGAGAAGGTTATAAATTTATTCAAGAGTACAGAAGGGGCAATCCAGTTACTGATTTAATAAAAAAAGAAAAAACAGATACTCATGGCACTATAATTACATTTTATCCTGATAAAGAAATATTTGAAGAGATTGACTATAAGTATGAAATTCTAGCTGCACGAATGCGAGAAATGGCATTCTTAAATAAAGGTCTGAAAATAACTTTAATTGACCAGCGGGAAACTCCAGAAAAGAAAGAAGTTTTTCAGTATGAAGGTGGTATTGTAGATTTTTTAAAATATCTTTCTGAAAAAAAAGAAGTGCTTCACAAACAGCCTATTTATATTTATAACTCAGAAGATAGCCATGAAGTTGAAATAGCTATGCAGTATAATCTTGGTTATAATGAAAGTATTTTTACTTTTGCAAATAACATTAATACAACTGAAGGCGGTACTCATCTTGTTGGATTTAAATCTGCAATTACAAGAACAATTAATGATTATGCAAGAAGCTCAAACTTGTTAAAAGAAAAGGACGAAAATTTAACAGGTGAAGATGTTAGGGAAGGTCTTACAGCTATAATATCAGTGAAATTAAAAGAACCGCAGTTTGAGGGTCAGACTAAAACCAAACTTGGAAATAGCGAAATAAAAGGTTTTGTAGAGTCAACAGTAAATGCAAAGTTAGCTGAATTCTTAGAAGAAAATCCAACTATTGCTAGAGCTATAGTTGGTAAATGCATTGAAGCTGCACGGGCAAGAAACGCTGCTAAGAGAGCAAAAGAGCTTACCAGAAAAAAATCTTTGCTTGAATCAAGCTCACTTCCGGGAAAACTTGCAGACTGTTCAATTAGTGAACCTGAACTTTGTGAACTTTTTTTAGTTGAGGGTGATTCCGCTGGTGGGAGTGCAAAGCAAGCCAGAGATAGAAGATTTCAGGCAATACTTCCATTAAAGGGTAAAATATTAAATGTAGAGAAAGCAAGACTTCATAAAATATTAAGCAGTGAAGAAATACAGGCAATGGTTACTGCTTTAGGGACCGGTATTGGTGATGAATTTGATATAAAAAATGCAAGATATAATAAAATAATAATAATGACAGATGCAGATGTTGATGGTGCTCATATTAGAACATTAATTTTAACTTTTTTATATAGATACATGAATGAGCTAATAGAGAAGGGATATGTCTACATTGCTCAGCCGCCGCTATACCAGGTAAGGGACGGGAAAAATGTATATTATGCATTTAATGACAAAGAATTAGAAAAAATTAAAGAAAAAGTTGGTAAAAAAAATATGACAGTTCAGCAGTATAAAGGTCTTGGTGAGATGGACCCAGAGCAGCTTTGGGAAACTACAATGAATCCTGAAACCAGGACATTGCTTAAAGTAGAAATTGAGGATGCATTAATAGCAGATGATATATTTTCTACTTTAATGGGAGATAAAGTTGAACCAAGAAGAGAATTTATAGAGAAAAATGCAAAAGCAGTATCATTTATCGATATTTAAGTTTTTTGATTTCTGATTTTAAAAACTTTTTATAATGAATAATAAACATTTTTAATTATAAGCATTATATAAAATAAGCTTTTAATTATTATTTATTATTAAAACTTTTAATTAAGAGCATGTAGGCAACATGTTTAGATTTATATAAGTATATAAGTAATTAAGTAATTTGTAGGTTACATGCAGGTATAGATAATATATAGATAACATATAGATAACATATAAGTATATTTGATTATAGACAGGAGTTAGAATAAAGTATGGTTTTCGAGCTCAGAGGAAAAATAAAAAATGTAGAAATCGAATCAGAAATGCAGGAATCTTACTTAAGTTACGCAATGAGTGTTATTATAGGTAGAGCCCTTCCTGATATTAGAGATGGGCTAAAACCTGTTCATAGAAGAATTTTATACGCAATGTATGACATGGGAATGAGGCATAATTCCCAATATAAAAAATGTGCAAGAATTGTTGGAGAGGTTTTAGGTAAATACCATCCGCATGGAGATACAGCAGTATACGAATCACTGGTAAGAATGGCTCAGGACTTTTCAATGCGTTATCCGTTAATTGACGGTCATGGCAATTTTGGTTCTGTTGACGGAGATAGTCCAGCTGCAATGCGTTATACTGAAGCAAGGCTTGCTGAAATTGCTGAAGAGCTTTTAGCTGATATTGATAAAGAAACAGTAACTTTTGTGGATAATTTTGATAGTTCTTTAAAAGAGCCTTCAATTTTACCTTCAAAAATACCAAATCTTTTAATTAATGGTTCTTCTGGAATTGCTGTTGGAATGGCAACAAATATTCCGCCTCATAATTTAAATGAAGTTGTAGATGCAATTATTTTTTACATAGATCATAAAGATGCCACTGTAAAAGACTTAATGAAAAAAATTAAAGGCCCTGATTTTCCAACAGGTGGTATAATAATGGGAATAGATGGCATAAAAGAAGCTTATGAGACTGGTAAGGGCAGGGTAAAAATAAGAGGCCGGGTTCACCTTGAACAGCCAACAAAAGGCAAAACTCAAATAATTATTAGCGAAATTCCTTATGAAGTAAAAAAATCCAACCTTATTGCAAATATTGCCCAGCTTGTTCGTGAAAAAAAGATTGATGGCATAAGCGACTTGAGAGATGAATCTGATAAAAGTGGCATGAGAATTGCAATTGATTTAAGAAAAGATGTAGTTCCTCAAGTGATTGTTAATTATTTATATAAGAACACCCAGCTTGAAACAACATTTGGGATAATAATGCTTTCACTTGTTGATGGTGTGCCAAAAACTTTAAATTTAAAAGGAATAATTCAGGAATATGTTAAGCATAGATTCACAGTTGTAGTAAATAGATCTAAATATGAACTTAGAATTGCCCAAGAGCGTCTTCATATTGTAAAAGGACTTTTAATAGCATTAGATAACCTTGATGAAGTTATAAGCACAATTAGATCCTCAAAAGATGTTCCTACTGCAAAAGAAAGATTGATTAAAAAGTTTAAGCTAACTGAGATCCAGGCACAAGCTATTCTTGATATGAGATTGCAGAGGTTAACTGGTCTTGAAAGAGAAAAAGTAAAAAAGGAAGCTAAGGAGCTTGAAGAAAAAATAAAGAAATTAAAAGAGCTTCTTGGGAGTGATGCTTTAATATATAATGTTATTAAAGAAGAGTTAATAGAAATAAAGAACAAATATGGTGATGAAAGAAGAACAGAAATTAATTTAAGTGATGAGGATATAGATATAGAAGATTTAATTGCTGAAGAAGAGAATGTAATTTCTATTACTCATTCAGGATATATAAAAAGAGTTCCTCTTACAACTTACAGAAAGCAAAAAAGAGGCGGTAAGGGTGTAACAGGCTTAAATTTAAAGGAAGATGATTTTGTTGAGCATCTTTTTATATCATCTACTCATCATTATGTAATGTTTTTTTCAAATTTTGGAAAGGTTTACCGATTAAAAGTTCACGAACTGCCTGAAGGTAGTCGGACTTCAAAAGGAAAAGCTATTGTGAATTTACTTCCTTTTAAACCGCAAGAAAGAGTTGCAGCAATTATTGCCACAAAAGAATATAATGAAAATGAATATCTGATTATGGCCACAAAAAAAGGAATGATTAAAAAAACTCCTTTAATTGAGTATGATAGTTCAAGAAAAGACGGCATAACAGCAATAAATCTAATGGATGGAGACGAGCTAATTGGTGTTGAAAAATCTAACGGCAATGATGAAATAATAATGGTTACAAAGAATGGTCAGGCTATTAGATTTTCTGAAACAGACTGCAGGCCAATGGCAAGAGCAACACAAGGTGTAAAAGGTATGAAATTGTCTAAAAATGATAGTGTTCTTGCAATGATGGTTTCAAAAGGTGTGGGAGAGGATTTATTTGTGATAACAGAAAATGGTTTTGCAAAAAGGACACCTGTATCTGAATATCCTAAACAAAAAAGAGGAGGAGTTGGAGTAAAAACTGTAAAACTTACAGAAAAAAAAGGAAAAGTAGCAGGAGCAGGAATAATTAAAGATGAGCACGATGTAATTATAATTACGGCAAATGGAATTTTAATAAGAATTCCTGGAAAATCTATTAAAAAGACTGGCAGGGCTACTCAAGGTGTAAGAGCAATTAAACTTGATGACAAAGACTTTGTTGCCTCATATAGTATTGTTTCTCCTGAAAGTTAGGTTTAAATAAAAGATTTGGGATTCTGATAAAATTTTTTGTTAAATATTTTTTTAATCTATTAGTATAAAACTAATATAAGGCTTTAATTAAAAATATTTTTTTATATAATTTTTATATATAAATATTTTTTATTGTATAGCAGATTTTACTGTAATTCATTTTAATAATATTTAATAATGTATATTAATTAACTATAGTGACATTAGTCACCAGGTTTATTA
>CAYLWJ010000057.1:0-8845 GCA_964387355.1 uncultured Actinomycetota bacterium
ATTTATCTATGTCTGTGTGGTCTTTTAGTTCATCATTTAAAATTATTTCTAACCTATAAACTCCCCTTTTAGAAAGTCTATACTCTAAATACTTTAAAACAGATAAAATCACAAACCCAAGTGCTGTTGCTATAAAAGCAAGGTAATAAAGCTTAGCTCCAACAGTTACACCAATTGAAGCAACCAGCCAAATAGTTGCAGCAGTTGTTATTCCAGTTAAAAAAGGTCCCTGCCTAAAAATAACACCAGCACCAATGAAACCAATTCCTGTTACAACTCCTGCTGCAATTCTTGTTACATCAGCAGTATTTCCAAAACCAAGGTATGATACTATTGTAAAAACAGTAGAACCAAGACATACCAAGATATTTGTTCTAAGACCAGCGGGTCTGTCTGATTTTTCTCTTTGATATCCAATTATTCCGCCAAGTATACACGCAATAATACAAGGGATTAAAAAATTATTAATTAAGGAATAAACTTCAATTTGAAAAAATTTCATAATAAAAATTCCAAATAATTATAAATTTTAAAATAAAATATTTAGTATCCTAATATTAATACTATCTTTATATTAATATTATATTAATATTATATTAATATAAAGATTAGAAAAATTAAATCTTTTTAAAATAATAGGTTTAATAAGAAAATTAATCAAAAAGAAAAAAATAGAATAATTAAGTATATCTTGATTCATTAAATATATCTTAATATACCTTGATTCTTGATAAGTTCCTGATAAGTATAACTTGAAGGCAATCACTTCTGGTGGGCCCACCAGGATTCGAACCTGGGACCTCCGCATTATGAGTGCGCTGCTCTAACCAGCTGAGCTATGGGCCCTTATAATTTTATTTATAATATTATTTTGCAATTGCTTATATTATAAAAAACACAAAATAAAGTCAAATAAATTTTATAAGTTTTATCTAATTATATATTTACATATTTACACAATAATGCTAATATGTACTAAGTATAAAATGAAAAGCAAGGCTATAAGTAAAAATAAAAAAATAAACCAATTAATTAAAAGCAAGGATTATCCATTATCAATAAAAGAATGGCCAAGTTGTGAAAGGCCTAGAGAAAAATTAATAAATCATGGCTGTGAGTTTCTTTCCAATTCTGAACTTCTTTCAATTTTACTTAGAACTGGTATTAAAAATAATGGAGAGAGTCAATCTGCTCTTGATTTAGCAAAATTAATTCTTTTAAAATTTGGAAATTTAAGTGAACTTTTTGATGTATCAATTTCTGAACTTGCTGAAATTAAAGGAATTGGATTAGCAAAGGCATGTCAAATTATTGCTTCACTTGAACTAGGAAAAAGAGCTGTCTCAGAAAAAAATGGAAGCCTTAAAAGTTTTAAATGCAGTGAAGAAGTTGCCAATTATTACATGCCATTATTAAAAGATTTAAAAAAAGAACAGTTTAGGATAGTTTTGTTTAATATAAAAAATAAAATTATAAAAGAAGTAATTATTTCAGAAGGGTCTTTAACCTCTAGCATCGTTCACCCTAGAGAAGTTTTAAAACCAGCAATTAAAGCTTCTGCTGCATCAATAGTTTTTCTACATAATCATCCAAGCGGGGATCCTGAACCATCATTAGATGATATTGAAATAACAAGCAGGCTCTGTAAAAGTTGCGGAATTATTGGCATTCATGTACTTGATCATATAATTGTTGCTGAAAATGGTTATTTTAGTTTCAAGCAAAAAAATATGTTATAATGAAGCGCCCCGATTACGATACTTTAAAAATAAAAAATAATATAATATATAAATATAATATTTACTAAAAAATATAATACTTGCTAAAACTAGCTAGTAATATAAAATTTGCTAAAATTGATTAATAATAAGCTTATTATGGTTAATTAGTTCTTGCTGAATAATTGACTAAAATTTAAAAACTTAAAAAATTTTGTGCTTAATGAATACAAATTTTTTACAAAGTAATGAATTATTCAACATGAACTAATTATTTAATTATTAAGGATAAGCTAATATTTACTTAATTTATTTTATTTATTGATTTATATTGGCTAATAACCAAAGAAATTATTTAAAATTAAACAAAAATGAGAAATGAGAATTAATAAAACAGAAAATAGCTCCAAGATATATAAAATTTTAGAAAGCTGTGTGTTATGTCCGCATAAATGTCGTGTAAATAGATTAATAGGCGAAAAAGGATTTTGTCAAGCACCAGAAGAAGTAATTATCTCTTCAGCAATGGCCCATCATGGTGAAGAACCGCCAATATCTGGGGATAGCGGCTCAGGGACTATTTTTTTCTCTTATTGCAATATGAAATGTGTTTATTGTCAAAATTATCAAATAAGTCAAGAACACGAAGGAAAGCCAATTACAATTGATGAGCTTGCAAATATTATGTTGCTGCTTCAAAAAAAAGGCTGCCATAATATAAACTTTGTTTCACCAACAATCTGGGTCCCCCAAATCTTGAAAGCTTTAGATATTGCAAAAAATAATGGCCTTTATATTCCTTTAGTCTATAACACTGGAGGTTATGATAATCCAAAAATTATTAAAATGCTTAATGGTATTATAGACATTTATATGCCTGATATTAGGTACAGCAACGATAAAGACGCTGAAAAATATTCAGGCATTAAAAATTATGTAAAATATAACAGGCTTTCAATAAAAGAAATGTATAGACAAGTAGGTGGATTGAAACTAAATAAGAAAGGTATAGCAATAAGAGGACTACTAATAAGACTACTTGTACTGCCAAATAATATTGGTGGAATTAAAGATACACTTGACTTTATAAAAAATGAATTATCAAGCGATGTATATCTAAGTATAATGGCACAATATCATCCTGATTATAAAGCATATAAATTTCCTGAGCTTTCAAGAAGAATTTATCAAAAAGAGTATTTAGAAATTGTTGACTATGCTGAAAAAATAGGGCTGACTAATGGTTGGACACAGGACTACTATTCACTCGAGAAAGAAGATTTATTCATACCTGATTTCAAGAAAAAAAATGTTTTTAAATTTTATGATAAAAATTTATGATAAAAAATTCCACTAATTTTCTTTCTGTTTTCCAACTAATCTTTTTGTTTTCCATATTTTTTCTGAAGTTTTTCTAAAAGCTGCTTAGCTTTTTCTAATGCTTCTTTTTCTTTCTCATCTTCAGGAACAGCCCAAGGCATAGTAACACGCCAGGTTATTTTTCCACTCAAAGGCTCTTGCGGATAAGCACCAATATCATAAAGTGTATATCCTCTAAACTCTACAGGCTCTTCTTGATAACAAGCCCAAACTGCTTTTCTAATAACTTCTGGATCGCCTTCAAACTGAAGATCAATTAAGTTTATTTGGCTTCTAAATCTTTCTATAAACTCCATTGGAATATTAAATAAAAAAGGGTGTGGAGCCTTTGTTCCAATTATCCTCTTTTTTGAATCTACCCCATTTTTTAGTAAAGCTTTTAAAGCTTCTCCTGTTAAATGGCCTTCCGATTCTGGACCAGCAATTATTAAATACCTTATATTAGGGTTAGCTACAATATTGCATATTATTTTTTCAAATCCAATATTTTCAGTTTGAACAGTGCCTGAAAGTGCTGCACCGCTTTCAGCACCAACCCTTACAAGTTTTGTTAGTTCCAAAGGTATTTTATCTGCCTCACAATTTAAAATTACAGCAACTGCAACTGGTGAAGCATCATTACCTCTTATATACCTTCCTTCTTCAGGAGGATAATCTGGGTGTGGTTTTACTTTAAGCATTTATTTAGTATATCGTCAGATATTTTTCTGACATTATCTTCATCAAATTCAGGTTTAGAAATTTTTTTAATACCATAATCTTCCATAACCTGAATATCAATGTCAGGTTTTTTATCAGTATATTTAGATAAAATCTGTGAAGCACATTTAACAGGACAACCATCAATTACTACAATTTTTCTTGCATCAGCAACTTTATCTAAAGATATTTTATGATTTAATGTTAAAGCAGCTAAACAAATCATGGTAAATTCATCTGATTTATCACATAAGTGTCTTGCTACCTCATTTGTGGTTTGGCCTGTGTTAGATGCTCCAGAACAAGCAACAATTGCAATTTTTTTATCTTTATCATTCATAATAACCCTTCCCTCCCTCTTATCTCTCCTTAACTTCTGTAATACTTTCAAATTATTAATTTTCTTTCTTTTATTACAGCTTTTCTACTTTTAAATAATTTCTTCCAAATTATTTTAAAACTTATTTATTTTAAAGTTCCTTTATTTTGAAGCTTCTTTATTTTAAAACTTATTTATTTTAAAACTTCTTCAATTTCTTTAACTGTTGGTATTTTACCATAAAATTTTACTTCGCCATCCACTGCAAGAGCTGGGGTTGCCATTACTCCATATTCTATAATTTGGTTGACATCTGTTACTTTCTCAATTTCTGCATCAATACCTAAATTTTTAACAGCTTCTCTTGCGTTTGCTTCTGTTTGCTTACACTTTGGACAACCAGTTCCTAAAATCTGAATTTTCATATAAGCTCTCCTCCCTTTTAAAATGCTTTTTAAAAATACTTTTTTAAATACTTTTTTAAAAAAATTTTTTATCCAAAAAAATGCCCAAAAAACATCCCAACAAATGTTGCCATTATTATAACAAGACATACATAAGCTAAAGTTTTTTTAGCTCCCATTATTCTTCCAATTACTATCATATTAGGTAAAGAAAGCGCAGGACCTGCAAGCAGAAGTGTAAGAGCAGGGCCTTTACCCATACCTAAATCCATAAATGCCTTAATTATTGGAACCTCAGTTAGTGTTGAAAAATACATAAGAGCTCCAAACACTGATGCTGTAAGATTTGATCGGAGGCTGTTTCCACCAACCCATGCTTCTACTATACTTTGCGGTAAGAAATACTTTATTATGCCAGCAATAAACACACCAGCTAAAAGTATTGGAAATATTTGAAGTGCAAGCTTTCCGGTCTCTTTCATCCAATCTTTTAGCTCAGGTTTTTTAAAGCCTATAATTAATATTACTATTAGAACTGCAAGAGAAATACCAGCATATATCCACATTTTGCCAGCGCCGAAAACAAGTATTCCAATTAATGATAAGAAAAATATTGCACTTATATATACGGGCTTTTTATAGCTTGTTTGTTCAAATGCTTTAAAAATATTATCATTTGCTTCAAGCTTTTCGCGTTCCTCTTTTCTCCAAATAAGAGCCATTATAAGGCCAATTACCACAGAAAATAATATTGCACCTATTGCTCTTGCTATCCCAAGGTCATAACCTAAAAGTCTTGCAGAATAAACTATTGCAAGTATATTAATTGCAGGACCCGAGTATAAAAAAGCAATAGCAGGTCCAAGACCCGCTCCCCTTTTTCTAATTCCAGCAAAAAGTGGTAGTATCGTGCATGAACAAACAGCCAAAATTGCACCTGAAACTGATGCTACACCATAAGCCAAGACTTTGTTAGACTTAGGACCAAAATACTTAAGTATTGCACCTTTTGAAACAAATACAGCAATAGCCCCTGCAATAAAAAATGCCGGAACAAGACAAGTCAAAACATGCGCAGATAAATATTCAAGAAGTGCGCTCCAGCCACTCCGTAAAGCTTCTAAAAATATTTGCATTTAAAACACTTCCTTAAAAATTAAAATAAATATAAAATAATTAAAATAAATATCTAAAAAATAATTAAAAATATTTAAATATTAAAAAATTTTTCTTTTTTTCCTTTTTTTCTTTACAAATAAAGCATACAAAAGTATAATCTTGTAAAACATTATATTTATAAATATAAATATTGCAATATATATTTTAAAAATTTTTTTTACTTAAAAAACTTTTATTAATCTAATATAACTATATAAAGATATATAGAAAGGTCTATAACGTATTGATAAAATAATAACTTTAAAAAGAGTCAAAGATGTTATTATGTTATTAGTTATTAATTAGTTTATTCTTAATAATTCCTTATTGTATAAAAAAATTGAATTCATTAAGAACAAAATTTTTATATTTTTAAAATTTAGTCAATTATTCAGCAAGAATTAATTATTAATTATTAAGTTGAATTATTAAGTATTTTAAATTTTAATTTTTTAATTTTAAAGGAAAGGATTAAAACTTATGACAGATGGCATAGTAAAAAAACTTTCAGTTCTTGATAGGTTTTTGACTCTATGGATATTTTTAGCAATGGCAGCTGGTGTTGGTCTTGGTTATTTCTTTCCAGGTGTTGCAACAATTTCAGATAAGTTATCTGTTGGCACAACTAATGTTCCAATTGCAATAGGGTTAATATTAATGATGTATCCCCCTCTTGCAAAAGTTAAATATGAGGAATTAAAAGACGTTTTTAAAAACTGGAAAGTTCTAGGGCTGTCTCTTGTTCAAAACTGGATAGTAGGACCTGTTCTTATGTTTTTTCTTGCTATTGCTCTCCTTAAGGGATATCCTGAATATATGGTAGGCTTAATAATGATTGGGCTTGCAAGATGTATTGCAATGGTTATTGTTTGGAATGACCTTGCACGTGGTGACACTGAATATGCAGCAGGTCTTGTTGCTTTTAATTCTATATTCCAGGTATTTTTCTATTCAGTATATGCTTATATTTTTATTACATTACTCCCAAAATACTTTGGACTTAAAGGCACAGTTGTAAATATTTCAATTGGTGAAATTGCAAAGAGTGTATTTATTTACCTTGGGATTCCGTTTATTGCAGGAATGATAACCCGATTTTCCTTGGTAAAAATAAAAGGAAAATCATGGTATGAAAAAGTATTTATCCCAAAAATAAGTCCGATTACTTTAATTGCACTTTTATTTACAATAGTGGTTATGTTTTCACTTAAAGGAGAATTTATTGTAAGAATACCATTAGATGTATTAAGAATTGCTGCACCACTTTTAATTTATTTTGTCGTAATGTTTTTAGTATCTTTCTTTATGGGAAAATCAATTGGCGCAGGTTATACTAAAACAACAACACTTGCATTTACAGCTGCAAGTAATAATTTTGAGTTAGCGATAGCAGTTGCTGTAGCTGTTTTTGGGATAAATTCAGGCGCTGCTTTTGCAGCAGTTATAGGTCCGCTTGTTGAAGTACCAGTTTTAATTGGTCTAGTTAATGTTGCTCTTGTTTTTAAAAGAAAACTTTTTAAAAATGAAAATTCAAGTGGTATAATTACTGATTGTTCAGGAATTGAAAAGAAAATCTAAAAAAATTGTAAAATTAAATTGTACACTTATTGTAAGCTTAACTTATTGTAAGGTTAACTTATTGTAAGGTTATATTTTGAAATTAATTTTATTCTTAAATTAACATAAATTATTAAAATTAAATGATATAAATTAAATTTTTTAATTTTTGGTATTGGAATTATCTTGAAAAAAATACTTAACATTTTAAAGGCTTTATCCGATGTAAATAGATTAAGAATAATTTGCCTGCTTTATAAAAAAAGTGGGTTGTGTGTTTGTGAAATTAGACAAATAATAGGACTTTCACAACCTACAATTTCTCTGCATCTTAAAAAGTTAGAAGACGCTGACCTTATATCACATACAAAAGATGGTCTATGGGTAAATTATTTCTTAAGCGAAAATCTGGATGAAAATATAAAACAAATAGTAAAAAAGTTATTTGAAGAATTAAAAAACGATAAAAAAATATTAGAAGATTTAAAAAAAGCAGAAAAAATATCAAGAATTGAAATTTGCAAAAAAGATTAAATTTGAAGTTTTCCAAACAATAAAAACAATAAAATAGAAAATAGCATTACATAGCATTACATGAAAGATAAATTTTTTATTTCAATTCTTATAGATTGATATACTAAGACATACTAATATAATAAAATTTTTAAAAATATAAATATACTCAGTTTTTTATAAATATAGGTCCCTATCTATATTACTATTCTACATAAAGAAATCCCGGTAATTAACTCTTTTAATTTTTTTCAAATTAGCCCAATATGCAAATTCTTCAAGACATGAACCAACATTTTTTAAAACTATTGGGAAATGATGCGGAAGTCCATTTACAAGCAATGTATTTGCAAGATCCCACACTTGAATTGGCTCCTGATAAAGTTTTAAGTCATTTACCCAACCTCGGCTTCCACAAAATGATTTTTTATCAGGATTAAAGAATTTTCCTGTAACATAATAAAAATAGTCACCCCCACCTGTTACTCTAAAAATTGTTACATCACCTTTCTTAAATATTAAATCGGTTATTGGTCCACAATTTTTAGCGCTCACTGCATAATCTGCTAAATAATGTTTTTCACAGATAACTCCTCGCTCATTTGCCATTTCAAAAGGAGCAGAACCGCAGTGCCAAAGAAGAAGTGAATTATCGCTCTCATCAAATTTTGGCAAATCCATTAATGCTACTACTTGATTTGTTAATAATTTTAATATTAACATTGAAATTGTTCCCAGAACATCTGCCTCACACCTAGTAACAATCCCATAACTATTTAAAAGTGAATTTACAAGGCATCCTGTCATTTCTTTAACAGGCATAAGTTTAGGCCAGCATGAAAAAGCAACAGCAACGTAATTATTTTCATCACAAATATTTTTAATTGTTAAATACATTTTAACTGATTCAACAATCTTATCCATGCCAACCCTTTGAACTTTACATTTTGAAAGAACTCTATTTAGCTCTTTTTCAACTAACTCCTTTGGTATTTATCACCTAAACTCCATACATCTTCTATTTCATATCCTTTAAAACATCGACACCAAGATTTTTATAAATTTCTCTTGTGTTTACAATATGATTAATATGCACA
>CAYLWJ010000058.1:0-2510 GCA_964387355.1 uncultured Actinomycetota bacterium
CCTTTAAAACATAGTACAAATATTATAACCATACCATATTGTAGTAATTATAAATAGCGAAAGATATATTTATATAAAATTAAATTGGGTATGATTACCATCACGGAAAAAGAAATTCTATATTCTTTTATATAATATTAACAAATTATATTTATTATGATAAAATATTTAAGAATATTAAATTAGAATATTTAAATAGCACCACTTCTAGCAATGAATTTATCATTTAATTCACGTTAGGTTTTTAAATGTAATAACTATAGTATAGGAAATTATTATTTGAAATATAGGAAATTATTATTTGAAAAATATATTTCTTACAAATATTTATAAAAAAATCTTTTTATTCTTGTCCGTAACGTTGGTTATTTTTTTTTGTTTGATTATTCCAAATAATCAAATATTTGGTGATTCTATCTTAGAAGACTACTGTGATAATTTTGTTGCAATTTTACATAAGGAATATATTTTAATTGATGATCTTTTAACATATTTAAATAAATTTGACCCTGATTCAGGTGATTCTTTTGAAGATTTACAATTTAGGTTAGGTAGCTATATAATATCTTTTAATTCAATCTTATCAAGCTACAGCAATCCACCTCTTGGTGCTTCTTCTACTTTAAATTCTGCAGTAAGTGACGCAAGTAACGGTACAAATAAAATCATAGATGGTTTAAGGAAAATGGAATTAGCGATAGACTTTTCAGATTCATATTCTTTTGAAAAAGAAATTGATTCTATAAATGATGGTATAATACTAATTAATTCCGCTAGAGATAAATATAATGAGTTTGTTAATGAATATAATAGTGAAATTAACAATATAAATTCACATGTTATTTTAAGTTCTGATAAAGACTATAGCACTAACAAACAATTTATACAGGATAATAATGAATCTAATCCCCTATTTGAGTTAACTTTAAGAGTAGGGCTACCTTTATTGGCAATATTTTTATATTTATTATTTGTGGGATTGATATTGAATAAAAACTTTAACAATAAATTAAATAAGATTGTAAAGAAAGAATTAAAGGTAACAAATTTTAAATCTTCAGGAATTTACGGATTCCATCTTATAATCCTATTTATTTTTATTTATGCCTTATTGCTATTTTCATTTATTCTTTTAGCTGATTTTGTTTATTTAGGTATTGCTTTTCCTATAAGCATAATAGGGCTTATGATTGTTGCCATTGGAACTCTATGGGCATTATTTAAGGGAATTTTTGGAAGACAAAATAAAAGTATTTATGGAACATTAATAAAACAGGAAGATTATCCAGAAATATGGAATCTATCTTCTGAAGTTGCTAATAAGATTGGCACAAAACCACCAGATGAAATATATGCTTCACCATTTCATAGCTTAGCTGTTATGTCAAGTGGTGGTATATTTCACCTTCTTTTTAACAAAACCAAAAGAATACTTTTTATTGATACCGACTTAATCCAATCTTTTTCTACTTCTGAATTAAAAGCTGTTCTAGCACATGAGTTTGGACATTTTAATAATAAAGATACTAGATGGAATTCTTTAACCTTTTCCATGGGGTATGCATTAAAAAATACATTATCAAGTATCCCTAACCCATTGAGTTTGCCAGGTTTTATTACCAAAGTCATATCAATATTTAATCCTGTATTATGGTTAATTGGCTTGTCCTGGTTGCTTTATAATATCCTTACAAATGGTTTTTCAAGAATTCGTGAAGTCCTTGCAGATAAGACTGCAATAGAATTATATGGAAGTAAAAATTTTATTAATGGATTATTGAAAGTTGCTAGAAGAAATTATTATTTTTCCTATCCTGAAATTAGCATGTCTACTACCACAAGTGAAATAGATCAATTAATTTTTAATAGTGAGAAGCCCTCTATTTTTGATTCACATCCCCTTTTAAAGGAAAGGATTGCATATGCAAGTTACTTTGAACATAAAAAAGATACAAATGAGAAAAATGAAAAAACAAATCAGTCTGATTTAAAAGCAAAAGTGATTAAACAAATTCAAGTTTATTCAAATGCAATTCCTTTATGGAAGTTATTTGTTTTTAATATTTTCTCATTCGGTTTATATAGATACTACTGGTATTACAGAAACTGGAGATATATAAGAGAACTTGAAGAGACAGATATTAAACCTGGCTTAAGAACACTTGGTTTGTTTGTTCCAATACTTAGGTGGGTATTAATATACCAGCAGTATAAATATATACATAAATATGTATACAGCACTATAAGTCGTTCATTTTCACCAGGTGGTATGCTCGCAATTCAAATAATTTTTCCAATAATTGTTGGGATAATTGCTAGGGCTGCAAATGCAAACATAAATTCTATGGAATTTAATAATGCATCTTGGTATTTGTATTTAATTATCCTGCTGATATATTTTATATATTATATATTTTTTATTCCTATGACATTCGTACAATATAATTTTAATCTATTTTGGAAATCAGTTCAGCCTAATTTATTGACACGCCACAAATTAACTATAGGAG
>CAYLWJ010000059.1:0-3542 GCA_964387355.1 uncultured Actinomycetota bacterium
TTAGCAAAAAAAGTATTAGATACGATAAGTTTTTTTAGAAAAAATAGCTCTGTTCCAGTTGGTATTACAGATATGCAAAGTACACTGGACTGCGCAGCATTAATAGTTGGATATGAAAAATTATTTTATTGGATGAAAGACTACCCTGAGGAAATGCATAATTTACTAGAAATAATAAATCAAACTTTAATTGAATGGGTTAAAATACAGAAACAATACACAGGTGAAAAATATAATTGTGCAAATGGTCTAATAAATGTTAAAACACCTGAAGGAATAGGTGTATGGTTTTCAGATGATGATGCAGTTATTTTGTCTCCAACTTTATATAAGCAATTTATTGTAGAAAAATATATTAAACTTTTTGGTTCTTTTGAGTCTGGAATGATTCACTGGTGTGGTAATGCTAATCATCAAATTGAAAATATATTAAATATTGAACCGATTAAAGCAGTGCATAATTATGTTCTTGGAGATGTTGACAGCGCAGTTATTTTACAAAAAGAGTTAAGCAAGAGAAAAATTTGTCTTGTTCTCGGCGACATTATACCAGTTGAAGAAGAATTAAAAGACTATTTAAAGCAAATTAAAGAAAAGCTAAATCCGCAGGGCTTAGTTCTTCAGTTTACAATTGCTCCAAAACTTGGAATTAAAAAGGGTCAATATACTGAAACTAATAGAAATGTGATTAAAAGTGCTCAAAAAATATTAAAATTTTTTAGAGGAAAAGGTGAAAATTAATTATGACTGAAAGTAGTATAAATAAACCTTTAAATAAAAATGAAGTTATAAAGGCTATTGAAAAGAAAAACCCCAAATTTATTCCTTGTTGGTATGGATGGATTGCTGATGAAACTTGGTTAAAATATGGTGATAAACTAAAGTCACTTTTATCAATCTATCCAGATGACATAATCTTAGTTGATTATGACATGCCTTATGGATTTAAAGAATCAGCACCAGGAAGAGATGAGTTTTATATATATTATGTAAATAAGCCAGGTGTTTTTAGTGGTATGCGAACTTCAGATCTTAAAGGTGACTGGAAAAAGATAGAAGATTTATTAATTAAAAATTTTCCGGATCCATATGCTAGGGGAAGATTTGACAATGCCAAATCTATTAGGAAAGAGCATTATGATAAATATATTGTAGGTCATTGGTGGGCAACATTTTTTGAAAGAATGATTGCACTTAGAGGTGAAGAAGATTTCTTAATAGATATATATTTAGAAAGGAAAAAGCTTGAAAAACTTGGATGGATGATATGTGACTTTTTCTGTGGGATAGTTGATGGATTTGCAGAGTCAGGAATGGATGGGATTTTCTTTAGTGATGACCTTGGCTTTTCTCATTCACTTATATTTAAACCAGAAATTTTCAGGATATTATTTAAACCATGGTATAAAAAACTCTTTGAAAAAATAAGAAAGCATAATATGCATGTTATGATGCATAGTTGTGGTTATATTTGGGAAATTATTCCAGACCTTATAGATTGTGGTTTGCAAGTTTTACATTTTCAACCATCAATTCTAGAACCAAAAAAGCTTGTAAAAGAATTTGGCAAAGATCTTACTTTTTTTGGGGGAATAGATATTCAGAATTTTCTGCCAAATTCTAAACCTAAAAATATAGAAAAAGGCATAAAGGAAATATTTCAAACACTTGACCATGATGGTGGAGGTTATATAGCAGGGCCAAGTAATTCCATAATGCCTGATACTCCATTTGAAAATATTGAGGCCATGTTATGTGCTATGGAAAAGTATAGAGATAGAAGAAAAATAAATAAATTAAATACGCTTGTTTAAAATGTTTTAGAAATATTATTAAAGTTTATTAAGAAATTTATAAATACTAAAATTATTAGTTTAATAAAGGGTATTAATTAAAAATTACAAATTAGTAAATTTTTAAAAATATAAATTAATAAATTAATAATAACAAGTTAAGTTGATCGAAAATAAGAAGGAGGTGAGAAAAATGAAAAATAAATGAAGCTTTGTTTAATTTTTAATATTTAGTAAAACAAAGCTTAAAAAATTATATTTTATTAAACATTTTTGAAAGGAGTATAAAGTGAAAAAGTTATTGCTATTTTTTTTAGTAATAATAACAGTTTTTTCAGTTTTAAGTGGTTCTATACTGATAGGTTGTAAGCAAACCATATCTAGTTCAACATCTAATTTAGTACAGGAAACTACAACTGTTGCAAGTGAAACATCTACTGATAAAACTGGCATAAAGAAAGTATATACTTGGATTGGAGCAGTTATTGATATTCCTTATTTTATAGATCATAGAATAGGTCTAGAAATAGGGGGGTTAACTTTTGGAACTGAGACTAAATTTCTAGGTCCTACAGGATATGATATGTCAGCTATGATTGATACTATAGAACAGGCTATTGCTGAAAAACCAGCCGGTATTGAAATTATAGGATTTGTACCTGAATTAGCCCCTGTTATAAATAAAGCTATTGAAGCTGGAATACCTGTAGTAACCTTGGATGCTGATGTTCCAACTTCTAATAGATATACATTTATTGGAACAGGCAATTATAATGCTGGTCGTCAGAGCGCAAAAATACTTGCAGAAGCTTTAGGAGGTAAGGGTAAAGTTGCAGTAACAACAGTGGTAGGTCAGACTAATTTAGATGAAAGACTTCAGGGTTTTAAAGATGAACTAGCAGAAAATTATCCTAATATAGAACTTGTGCAAGTAATAAATGATGAATCTGATGAACAAAAAGCAGCTGATGGAGTAAAAGCAGTAATACAAGCAAACCCAGATTTAGCAGGTGTTGCATCTGTTGAAGCTACAGGTGGAAAAGGAGCAGCTACAGCAGTTAAGGAAATGGATAAAGTAGGGAAAATAGTTATAGTATCTATGGATAGAGATGATACTACTTTAAAAGCAATTGAAGATGGAGTAATCTATGCATCATTAGCTCAAAGAACTGCTCTTATGAGCTATTTGGGCGTAAAATTAATGTATTATTATAACCATGGCAAAGTACCTATAACTAATGATGATGTTGCTGCTAATATAGTTGCAATGCCTTCATCTATTGATACAGGTACTATTGTAATAAATAAAGATAATGCAAAGTATTTCTATCATTAGTATTGTAAAATAGCACAAGATATGCATGTGGGATTTAAAAAAATCCCACATGCATATAAAATCGTATAAAATTAGTGTATACATGAACTATAAATACTAAGTTTAAGTAAATATTAAATTTATTTCAGACAATGGATAACAAATTATTAGTTGCAAAAGATATTTCAAAGTCTTTTTTCTTAAATAAAGTTCTTTACGATATAGACTTTAGTATTGATTATGGTGAGATTTTAGGCCTAATTGGAGAAAATGGAGCTGGTAAAAGCACATTAGTAAAAATATTGACAGGTGTTTATAAACCAGACACCGGTTATATAATTTTTAATGGTTCAAAAGTAGATATTGAAAATATTAATGTTGCTAAAAATTTAGGTATAGGCATAGTATTTCAAGTACTTAGTTTAGTTGATAAT
>CAYLWJ010000060.1:0-18138 GCA_964387355.1 uncultured Actinomycetota bacterium
TTATTTACTGCAGTTATATTTATTAGAGCAATTTTATTTTTAATAGTGAATTCAAAAGCTGTAACACCAGGTTTTATTGGTGTAAGAATTAGACCAAAAACTAAGGAGTTGTAATTTGGTACCCAGAAAAAAATCATCCAATAAGATATCAAAAAAAGCTAAGCATAAAATTAAGGTTGCAAAAGATGCAAATATAAAAGAGACAAGTTATGAAAAGTCTTACGGCCAAAAAGAAACTGCAATTAATTTAGCTAAAAAATCAAATGCTGTTGAAACCGAATCTGTTTCAAGTGCGTCTTTAAAATCTCAATTTAATCAGAAAGCAGAAAAAGCTGAACAAAGCATGTATGTAGACGATAAGTCAGCTAGGTTTGATTTTGTAGGTAAAAATAAATATTGGATTTTAGTTACAACTATAATAATAATTGTTGGTGTAGTATTTTTCTTTATAAGAGGTTTTAACTTTGGAATTGATTTCTTGGGTGGTAATTTAATGGAAGTTAAATTTAAAAAACCTGTTAGCATATCTCAATTAAGAAAAGAGATGGAAAATATTGGCTATGGTAAAGCAATACTTCAAAATACTGCTCAAGATCAATATATAATTAGAACTACACCTCTTTCAGATCAGCAGAAAGATTTAATTTTAAATCATCTTGATGAAAAAATTGGAATAGTTAAGCCTTTAATACAAGATAGAAATGTTGCTCCCGGGTTTTCTAAAACTATAACTAAAAATGCTTTAATTGCTGTAGCAATAAGTATAGTCGGCATTTTAATTTATGTTTGGGTAAGATTTACAGTACGTTTTGCTGTAGTTGCTATAATTGAATTAATTCATGATATACTTTTAATTTTAAGTTTTTATACAATTACATTTCGAGAATTTAACACTGTAACTATTGCTGTAATGTTAACAATATTAGGTTATTCATTAAGTGATGCAATTGTAATGTTTGATAGAGTAAGAGAAGAACTTAGAATAAATAAAAGAGATAGATTTCCAGTGATTATAAACTATTCAATAAATAAGATACTTTCTAGATCTTTAACTACTACTGCAACAACCTTGTTTCCAATAATTGTGTTGTTAATTGTCGGAAATGAAACTTTAAAAGATTTTGGGTTTGGACTGCTTGTTGGAATTATATCAGGTACATATTCTTCAATTTTTGTAGGCTCTCCAATTCTTATAGCATGGAATAACAAATTTCCAAAGTATAAGAAGTAAAAATAATGTTTGGGTTTGAAAAATGGATTTACAGAAATTCATATAAACAAAATAGTTCTGTTAGTAAAACTGAAAAAGAAATAAATGAAATAGAAGTAAAAAAAAATGATGATATAAATTTTAATGAGCTTAAAGAAAAATATAATTTTTCTAATGAGTTCTTACAAATTTTAAAAAATAGAATTTCTTTAAGCGAAAAAGAAGTTCTAAATTTTTTATTTCCTCGTTTAAAAAATCTTTATAAACCATGCTTACTGCCTAACATAGACCTTGCTGTTAAAAGAATAAAAAAAGCATATTTAAATAAGCAAAAAATAATAATTTATGGTGATTATGACACTGATGGGATAATCAGTACTGCAATTTTATATAATTTTTTACAACTGTCTGGTTTTAATGTTGATTATTATATCCCAAACCGTTTTGAAGATGGATATGACATAAATTTAAATTTTATTAAAAATGTTGCAATAAAAAATGGTTACTCGTTAATTATTTGTGTAGATTGTGGGACAAATGCAATCGAAGTAATTAATTTTTTAAAAGAAATAAGTTTAAAAAAATTTTTTATTGATGTTATTGTCTGCGACCATCATGAGCCTCTTACTGTAATTAATAATATATTTGAAAGTAAATTTGATAAAAAAGAAAAACTTGCAAGCGAAGATTTCAATAATTCTAGTGACAGTATAGTCAATTATTTAATAATTAACCCCAAACTTTCTATTTCAAAATATCCTTTTAAATTTTTATGTGGTGCAGGGGTAACATTTAAATTAATAGTTCAGTTATTAAATAATTTTGATGCAAATATAAAACATAATTTTTTTACTAATTTGGAAAATGAGAAAAATATTGCAAATATTGGCTTCAAAATAGATGACAAAAATATTAATGATTTATCTAATAATTATTTAAAATCTATAATTGATTTAGTAGCAATAGCAACTGTTGCAGATTTAATGCCACTAATTGATGAGAATAGAATAATAGTTTCTTATGGTTTAAGAAGAATTGCTCATACAAAAAACCCTGGTTTAAAAAAATTAATTGATAAATTATTTAATAATAAAATTAGTTTTAATACTTATGATGTTGGATTTATAATTGCACCTAGATTAAATGCTTCTGGTAGGATAAAGCATGGGATTGAAAGCTTAAAATTGTTAATTAATGACTCTAGACAAAATTATAATTTAGAAGATATTTTAGACAACATTGAAAATTATAATTCTTCAAGGCAACAAATTCAGGAATTGCTATATAATGAAATATTAGAAGATAGGATTAAAAGATTAGATTATAATCTTAATGAGTGTAAAATTTTAATTGATAGTTCACCTGACTGGAATGAAGGTATCCTTGGAATAGTTGCTTCAAAATTAGTAAAAAAAATGAATATTCCTGTTATTCTTTTTAAAGAAAAAGAGGGGACATTAAAAGGTTCTGCAAGAAGTATAGAAGACTTTAATTTATACTCTGCCTTAAATAATTTTAAAGATTATTTTATTAAATTTGGTGGACATAGTCAGGCATGTGGGCTAACAATTTTAAAAGAAGAATTTGAAAAATTTAAAAATGATATGCTTTCTTATACCAAAAGTAGCTTAACTAAAGATGATATTACAAAAAAATATTTTTATGATATTGAAATAGATTTTAGTAAAATTAATAGAAATTTAATTTTAGAGCTAGAAAAACTTGAGCCTTTTGGTATTGGAAATCCTAAACCTGTTTTTTATACAAAATCATGTGAAATTATAAGCGAACCTGTAATTATTAATAGCAACAAAGAAAATATTAAATATGTATTTTTAAAATTAAAAAATAATAAAAAGATTTTTGATGCTGCTTTTTTTAATTTCTCTACAGATTTAAAAAAAGTGACAATTTTAAATTCAGATTTTAACAGTTTAAATTCAGAAATAAATTTTGATAGTTTTGATAAATATGAAGAATATCAGAATATCTTAAAGAAGGGAATGAAAATTGACATTTTGTATAATTTGGAAAGAAAATATCAAAGTAAAAATTCAAAATTAGATAATGAAAAATTACTTAATCAGAAAGAAATTACTCAAATAAAGAATCAAATAAAGAATAATGATTTTATAATACAGCTGTTAATTGTAAGTTTTTTACCAAGTAAAAACTCTTTTTAATTTATATTAATTGTATATTAATTTTATATTAAATATTTTTTTTACTAATGTTATTATGCAGATGTGCATTTTTTATATAATAATATTATAATTAAGACATGGGAAAGTTAAAAGAATTAAAAAAACTTGAGGATAGGTTAAATAGTAACAACAAGAATACCAGCAATAACAACAACAATAATAATAGTAGTAACAATAATAATAAACAATCTAGCAGTGAACTTGAGTCTGATCAGGTTCAAAAAGCTTATTTATTAGATTTGGCACTTGATTTAAATGATTCTGCAGATAAAAAGTATCTTGAGTTAATTGAAAAAATAAAAAGCTATAATCCTCAAGTAGACTTAGAACTAATAAATAAAGCATATTTATTAGCAAAAAAACATCATGAAGGTCAATACAGAAAATCTGGTGACCCTTATATTATTCATCCATTGGAAGTGGCTGGAATTCTTGCAGATATAGAACTTGACCAAACTTCAATAATCTCCGCTATCCTACATGATATTATTGAAGATACTTCTATTAAATATGAAAAAATTGTAAAGGAATTCGGCAGTACAATTGCAAATATAATTAATGGTGTTACAAAACTTGATAAAATAGTATTTTCAAGCTTAGAAGAAAAACAGGTTGAAAATTTAAGAAAAATGATAATAGCAATGTCTGAAGATGTCAGAATTATTGTTGTGAAATTAGCAGACAGGCTTCACAATATGAGAACACTTTCTTTTTTAGACGATGAGAAGAAAAAAAATAAAGCAATAGAAACTTTAGAGGTTTACGCACCAATTGCACATAGGCTTGGAATTTACCAAATAAAGACTGAACTAGAGGACTTAAGTTTTCTAACCCTTTATCCAAAACAGTATTTGAAAATTAAGGAAATGGTTCAGGAAAAAATAAAGCAAAGCCAAGTCCAAATTGATGAAGCAATAAAAATAGTTTCAGACAAATTAAATGAAGTTTCAATTCCTGCAGAAATTAGTGGAAGAATTAAAGGTTATTATAGTGTTTATAATAAAATCCTCCAGCAGAATAGAAGTATTGATGATATATATGATTTAATAGCTATAAGAGTTATAGTTGAAGATTTAAAGAGCTGCTATGCAGTGCTTGGGATAATACATTCTATATGGAAACCTCTTCCAGGGAGGTTTAAAGATTATATTGCTAATCCAAAATTTAACATGTATCAATCTCTTCACACAACTGTTATTGGTAACCGTGGCAATCCAATAGAAATTCAAATTAGGACGTTTGAAATGCATAAATTTGCTGAATATGGTATAGCAGCTCACTATAAATACAAAGAAGGAATAATTCAGCCAACTGAATTTGATAAAAGAATAGCTTGGATAAGGCAGCTTCTTGATTGGCAAAAAGAACTTAAAGACCCTCATGATTATTTAGAATCTTTAAAACTTGATTTGTTTCAAGAAGAAATTTTTGTTTTTACACCAAAAGGAAAGGTAATTAATTTACCTAGAGGTGCAACACCTATAGATTTTGCTTACCAAATACATACTGATATCGGTCATAACTGTATTGGTGCTAAAGTTGATGGAGTTATGGTGCCAATTGAAAGTCAATTAGAGAATGGAAATATCGTTGAAATAATTACTTCAAAAACTCCAAAAGGACCAAGCAGAGACTGGCTTAGTATAGTTAAAACATCTTCAGCACGAAATAAAATTAAACAGTGGTTTAGCAAAGAAGAAAGGCAAGAATCTTATAATATTGGAAGAGAGTTAATGCTTAAAACTTTAAGAAAAAATGGTTTAACTTTTAAGGATATTCCAAATAAAGTTTTTGATGAAGTTGCAAAAGAATATAATTTTGAAAATATTGATTCTTTGTTTAGAAATATAGGGTCGCGTAAGGTTTCTGTTCATCAGGTTTTTACAAAGTTAATTAAAAAATTGAATCAGTCTGCAGAGACTGAAAAAGAAGTTACAATTAGTGATATTAAAAAAGTAAAGCCTGTAAAAAATCTAAACTTATCGAAAAAATCCGGGTCTGGAATTATTGTAAAGGGAATGGATAATGTTTTAGTAACTTTAGCAAGGTGTTGTAATCCAGTTCCAAATGACCAAATAATTGGTTATATTACAAGAGGAAAAGGTATATCAGTTCATAGAAATGATTGCAATAATATAGCAATGCTTAAGAAAAATGATTCTCAGCGTTTTATAGAGGTAAAATGGGACAGCTATGCACCTCATAAGTTTAATGCAGAAATACAAATTGAAGCTATTGATAGAACTAAGCTTTTACGTGACATAACAAATGTTATAAGCGAATATGAGTTAAATATCATTAATGCAAGTACACAGCGTTCAAATAAAAACGGATTTGTAAAATTTAGATTTGTAATTGAATTAAATAATAAATACATTTTAAATGATATAATTAATAATCTTAGACAAGTCAGTTCTGTATTTGATGTATACAGAGTACTGCCTAGAAAGCAAAGTTGAAAGTAAAAAAATTAATTTTAGGTTTTTTTAACGTTAATTGTTATATAGTTTATGGAGGAAAAGTTTCTTTTATTATTGATCCTGGAGCAGATGCAGATAAAGTAATAAATACATTAAAAAATGAAAACATAAAGCCTGATTTTATATTAAATACACATGGTCATTATGACCACATAGGGGCAGTACCTGAGCTGGTTGATTATTTTAAAATACCTTTTTATATTCATCCTGGTGATGAGTTAATTATAAGAAGCCCGGAAAAAAATTTTTCTTCAATTTTTAGCGGAAATCCTTTATCATTAACAACTTATAATTTAATTAATAATGAAGTAATTGAATTTTTAAATAATAATGATATTAAAGTATTTAATATGCCTGGTCATACACCTGGCAGTATTGTAATTTTAACAGGAAATTATTTATTTACAGGTGATTTATTGTTTAGAGGTGGGATTGGAAGAACAGATTTATATGGTGGAGATTACGATATGATTGTTAAATCACTGAAAAAATTAAATGAATTTGACAAAAATTTATTAGTTTTTCCTGGGCATGGTGCGAGTACTAATCTTGCATGGGAGTTAGAAAACAATTATTTTTTAAAAAGTATTTTGTAATTTTATAGAAATTATTTAAAGAAAGTATTTTATAAAAATTACTGTTAAAAAATTATAATCTGAAGACAGGTTAATTAAGGTAGGGTAATTTGACTATTAATTGTCCTAGAGGTACTGCAGATATATTTGGAGAAGATATAAAAATAAGAGATTTTATAATTGAAACTGCAAAAAAGCAGTTTCAATTATTTAATTATCAGGAAATAATAACTCCTGCTTTTGAATACACCGAAGTTTTTAATAGAAGTATTGGAGAAAGTACAGATATTGTAAAAAAAGAAATGTATACTTTTTTTGATAAAAAAGGCAGATCAATTACATTAAGACCTGAAGGGACTGCTGCTATTGTAAGGGCTGTAATTGAGCACAAATTATATAACTTAAATCAACTTTTAAAGTTATTTTATATTGAAAATATGTTTCGTTATGAAAGACCCCAGAAAGGCAGAATGAGGGAATTTTGGCAAATCGGTATTGAAGCTATAGGTTCAGATAATCCTTTAGTAGATGCTGAAGTTATTTGGTTATTAAATTTAATTTATGATAAATTAGGCTTTAAAAATTTGGAACTTTTAATAAACACTGTAGGTTGCTCTAAATGTAGAAGTAACTATATAAAAGTTTTTAAAAACTACCTGAAAGATAAAAAAAATAGCTTGTGTCAAGATTGTCAAGAAAGGTATGATAAAAACCCGCTTAGAATTTTTGACTGTAAAATTCAACAGTGCCAGCAAATTTTGAAAAAAAGTCCAGTTATTTTTGATTATGTTTGTGATGAATGCAGATCGCATTTTTTAAAAGTAAAGAATTACCTAAGTTCTGCAGGAATAAATTTTATAGTTAAAAATGAATTAGTAAGAGGTTTTGATTATTACACAAGAACAATTTTTGAAATTGTTTCAAAAGATTTAGAAAGTGCTCAAAATGCTCTTGGTGGAGGTGGGAGATACGACAACCTTATTGAGCAATTCGGAGGTCCAAAAACACCTGCTATTGGGTTTGCTATAGGACTAGACAGAACAGCTGTTTTATTAAAGCAATTAAATATACCTTATGAAAGTAAAATTAAAGCAGTAAAAGTTTATATAATAACTATGGATGAAAATTTTAATGAATATGGAATAAAGATTTTAAAAATTTTAAGAGATTTAGAAATTAATTGTGATATTAGTTTTGTAATTAAATCAATCTCTAGCCAGATAAAACTAGCAGAAAAAAATAATTACACTCATGTTATAATAATTGGAGAAAGTGAATTTAAATCAAATATTATCACAATAAAAAATTTAAAAACTTTTGAACAAAAAAGTTTTAATTTGATTTCAGAAAAAGATAAAATTAAAGAGTTTTTAAAATAAGTAAGATTTGTTTTTAGATTAATTGTTAGGTTTGTTATTAGATTAGTTATTTAATTTGTTATAAAGTTTGTTATTAAATTTATAGTAGCTTTTAGGAGTTTTAATGAATCAAATAAATATTTTTCAAGGTAATAATATTAATACTGATAGTTTTAAAACTTCTTTTAGAACTAATTTATGTGGAGAAGTAAATAAGGGATTTATAAATAAAAATATAAAATTATGTGGTTGGGTAAATAAAAGAAGGGATCACGGAAAATTAATATTTATTGATTTGCGTGATTTTTCAGGAGTTATTCAAATTGTATTTGACTATAACTATAATTCTACAACCTATAATATTGCAAAAGATTTAAGAAATGAATACATAATATCAGTGGAAGGAAAAGTTGTTGCTAGATCTGCTCAAACTATTAATAAAGACATTCCTACTGGAGAAATAGAAGTTTTTGCAGATAATATAAAAATACTGAATTTTGCTAAAACCCCTCCATTTAGTATAGAACAGAGAGAAAAAGTAGATGAAATGACAAAATTAAAATACAGATATATAGACTTAAGATCTTTTGAGATGCAGAAAAATTTAAGATTAAGAAGTAAAATTAACAGTATAACAAGAGATTTTTTAAATAATGCTGGTTTTGTAGAAATCGAAACCCCCATTCTTGCTAAAAGCACTCCAGAAGGTGCTAGAGATTTTTTAGTTCCTTCAAGGCTTAATCCAGGTAAGTTTTATGCACTTCCTCAATCACCTCAGCTTTTTAAACAAATATTAATGTTTTCAGGTTTTGATAGAATTTATCAGATTGCAAGGTGCTTTAGGGATGAGGATTTAAGAGCTGATAGACAGCCAGAATTTACTCAAATTGACCTTGAAATGTCTTTTGTTGAGGTAAATGATGTTTTAAAATTAATTGAAAGTTTAATAAAAAAAATATTTAAAGAAACAATAAATTATGATTTGCCAGCATCCTTTGAGAGATTTTCATGGAAAGATAGTATGGAAAAATTTGGTTCAGACAAACCTGACATTAGGTTTGATTTGCAGTTAAAAGACATTACAAAAATTTTTCTAAAAAGCCAGTTTAATATTTTCATTAATGTATTAAACAAAAATGGCTGTATAAAATGTTTAGTTATCAAAGACAGCAGTTCCTTTAGCAGAAAAGAGCTTGATGATTTGATTAATTTAGCCAAGCAATATAAAGCAGGTGGGCTTATTTGGATAAAAGTAGAAGATGATAAATCTTTTAATTCGCCTATAGCAAAATTTATTTCAAATGAAGAAAGAGCAAATCTAATAAAAGAGCTTAACCTAAAATGTGGTGATTTAGTTTTAGCTATTGCTGATAGCTTTAATATTACTTGTCAAGCACTTGGAGCTATAAGAAACTATATTGCAAAAAAATTAAATATTATAGATGAAGAGGTTTTTAAGTTTGCTTGGGTTGTTGATTTTCCTATGTTTGAATGGGATGAGCAAGAAAAAAGGTTTTCTCCAATGCATCACCCTTTCACTAGACCAACTCATCAAACTGAAGAGTTTTTAGAAACAAATCCTGAAAAAGTAATGTCTTATGCATACGATTTAGTTTTAAACGGAAATGAAATTGGTGGTGGCTCTTTAAGAATTAATGATATAAGTTTGCAAAAAAAAGTCTTTAAAGTACTTGGGTTTGATGAAAATAAAATTGAACAAAATTTTGGTTTTTTTATTAAAGCTTTAGAATATGGTGCTCCACCTCATGGTGGGATAGCATTAGGTATGGATAGGTTAGTTATGCTTGTCGGAAGGCTTGAAAGTATTAGAGAGGTAATTGCTTTTCCAAAGACGCAATCTGCAGTTTGCATGATGACTGATTCACCTTCTACTGTTACAGAAGAGCAATTAAAAGAGGTAAATATTAAGATTAGCAATGAAGCTAAAGAAAATTGAATTAAGATATTTTTTATGATATTATTACTTTGATACTCTGTTTTTCTCGTAATTATGGTTAATTTTTGTGCCAACAAAATTACATTATATGCTCAAACTTAGTTTGCGGCATAAATGCCTGTGTTTTACAGGACTTATAAAGCAAACAGGAGAGCACACAATATTTTGGGGTCGGGCATATAAAAACCTCTAATAATTACGGAAAAACGGGGTATCATTTTATTTTGATTTAAAAAATGCTTTTATAAATTTTTATAAGAAGTCATGGATATTCGTAAATTATTTTTGGATTATTTTAAAAAAAATGACCATTTAATATTACCTTCATCTAGTTTAATTCCTGATAATGACACAAGTGTTCTTTTAACAACTGCAGGAATGCAACAATTTAAACCTTACTATCTTGGTATAAAGAAACCGCCAAAACCAAGAATTGCAACTGTTCAAAAATGTTTTAGGACAAGTGATATTGAAAAAGTTGGTTACACTGGTCAGCATTTAACTTTTTTTGAAATGTTAGGCAATTTTGCTTTTGCTGATTATTTTAAAAAAGAAGCAATAAACTTTGCAATGGAATTTGTACTTAAAATATTAAAACTGCCTATTGAAAAACTTTCTGTAGGGGTATTTGCAGGTGATAATGATATCCCTCCTGATGATGAAGCATATAATTTATGGAAAAAATTAGGAATTGCTGAAAATAGAATTTATAAATTTGGAAAAAGCGAAAATTTCTGGGGACCTGCAGGAGAAACTGGTCCTTGTGGTCCTTGCACTGAGATATATTTTGATTTTGGAAAAAATTTTGGGTGTAAAAGAGAAAATTGCTCTCCAAGTTGTGATTGCGGCAGATTTCTTGAAATTTGGAACTTAGTATTTACACAATATAATTTCAATGGTGTCTCTTATGAAGAGCTGCCTAATAAAAATATTGATACTGGAATGGGTCTTGAAAGGATTTGTGCTGTTCTTAACGGTTATCCTTCAGTTTTTAATACTTATCTTTTTAAAGATATAATTTCAAAAATTCAAGAACTTTCATCTTTAAAAATAAATTTTAAAGAAATCATAAAGGAAAGCAATGAAGATAATAATTTAAAATTACAAAAATTAATTGATGAAAATTTAGATATGCAGCAAATACAAAGATGTGTAAAAATTATAGCTGACCATTCAAGAGCTGTTACTTTCTTAATTGCAGACGGCATACTTCCATCAAATGAGTCTAGAGGTTATATATTAAGAAGAATAATAAGAAGAGCTGTACGTTTTGGCAAGCTTATAAAAATTGAAAATAATTTTTTAAGCACTCTTTCTGAAGTAGTAATTAATAATTATCATGAGTTTTATCCTGAGATTAAAGAAAAAAGCCATATAATATTTGAAGTTTTAAATGATGAAGAAAATAAATTTTTAAAGACATTAATACAGGGAAGTAAAATGCTAACCAGAGTTATTGCTGAGATTAAAGATAGCAATAAAAAATTTATTGAACCAAAAGATGCATTTAAATTGTATGAAACCTATGGTTTCCCAATTGAACTTACAACTGAAATTTTAAATGAAAACAACGTTATGCTTGATGTTAATAAGTTAAATGAGTATATAAAAATGCATTCTGAAAAATCAAGAGAAAAAACTATTTTTAATAAGAAAATAGATTTAAATTTAAAGGTTTATAAAACATTAGTTGATGAATTAGTTGATGAATTTCAAAATAATTTTGAAGTTGAATTTACTGGTTACTTTAATTATAAGCAAGATTCTACTATAAAAGCTATTTTAAAACTAGATGAGAAAAATATAGCTACGAAAGTTTCAAGCTTATCTGTTAATCAAAGAGGTGAAATAATTCTTGATAAAACTCCTTTTTATCCAGAAAAGGGAGGAGCGATTGGAGATAAAGGAATTATAAAGCTAGTTAATAATAAATTTTTAGTTGAAGATACTCAAACACCAATTGAAGGTTTAATAGTTCATAGGGGAATAGTCTTAGAAGGGGAATTTAAAGTTGGCGATAATGTTATTTCTGAAGTTGATATTAACTTTAGAAAAAATGTAAGTAAAAACCATACCGCAACACATATTTTGCACTGGGCTTTAAGACTGCTGCTTGATAGCAATGTAAAACAGGCAGGCTCATTTGTTGCAGACAACAAATTTAGATTTGATTACATTACTGATAAAGCTCCATCAAATGAAGAATTGGAAAAACTTGAAAAAATTATAAACGAAAAAATTCAGCAAGATGATATAGTAAGATGCTTTGAAACTACTTTAGATTACGCAAAAGAAATTGGGGCAGTTGCATTATTTGAGGAGAAATATAAAAAATATGTAAGAGTTGTTGAAATTAATAATTACTCAAGAGAATTATGTGGTGGAATTCATGTTAAGCGAACTGGTGAAATAGGGATATTCAAAATTTTATCTGACAGCAGTATAGGTCAAAATATCAGAAGAATTGAAGCTGTAACTGGGATAAATGCTTATGTTTATTTAAATGACGTAAATAAAAAATTAATTTCTATATGTAAAGAAATTGATTGTGAGCCTGAAAATGCAGTAGAAAAAATTAAAGAATTAAGAGAAGAATTTAATAAATTAAACCAAGATTTAATTTCTTTACAAATTAAGGCTATTAAGCTAGAAATATTATCTAATGGTCGTAGCTACAATATTAATAATACTAAGATTATATTTTATGATTTAACAAAATCTAAATTTAATTTAAATATAAATGCTAAAAAGATGGGAATCATTGGTGATGACTTAATTAATTCAGTAAATGGTCAAAACATTTTTATAGCTTTATATAATTTAGTTGAAGGCAAATCAATAATGTTACTACAGTGTTCAAAAAGTTTAAGTGAATCTGGACTTAACTGTAGTTTAATTGTAAAGGAGTTAACCAAAGTTATTAGAGGTGGTGGGGGTGGAAAACCTCAATTTGCTCAGATTGGAGGTTTTAATGCTAATCTTTTAGATGATGCATTTAACTATATTTATGAATACATAACCAATTTTTTAAAAAATTATAAATAGTTATAAAAAGTTATAGAAGTTTATATAAAGTTTTATAAAATATTAAATGTAAAATAATAAATATAAAATAATAAATGTAAATAAATGAGAATACTTGCTTTAGATATTGGAGAAAAAAGAATAGGTGTTGCAATAACTGATAAAGATAAAACAATTTCATATCCTTTAACAACAATAGAAAATGATGATAATTTTAAGTTAAATATTTATGCAATTATTGAAAAATATAATATTGAGAAGATAGTAATTGGAATTCCTTACAACTTAAAAGGTGAAGAAAGCTATCAAGCTGAAAAAATTATTAAATTTACTGAAGAAAATTTAAAAGACTTTAAGGTACCAATTGTTTTTTTCGATGAACGTTTTACAACTAAAATCTCATCAAATATTTTATTAAAAAGTAAATCTGTAAAACATCATCTAGAAAAACAAAAAAAATCTGATAAAAAAAATAAAGCAAATAAAGATAAAATTGCTAAAGATAAAATTGCAGCTGCTATAATTTTAAAAGACTATCTTGAAAATTATGATAAGAAATAAGACAAGAAATAATAAAAAACAAATATTTTTTTTGCTAATCATAGCAAACTGCTTGATTATTCTAATGAGTTTTAACCTAATATCTTGCAATTTATTTACGATTCCTAAAAAAGATTTAAATGTGGAAAAAGGAAAAGAAGTTGAGGTAGAAATAAAAGAAGGTTCAACTCTTAATCAAATAGCACAGCTTTTAGAAGAAAAGGGAATAGTGGATAATGGGTTAGTTTTTAAATTATATGTTCAGCAAAAAGGTTTGGAGAAAAATCTTCTTCCTGGAAAATATGTTTTTCTTACTGGTTCAGATTATGATACAGTACTAAAAACAATTACTACGAAAAAGAATATTGCTGTTTATAAAATAGTTTTTCCTGAAGGTTTTACTGTTCAGCAAATTAAGCAAAGAATATTGAATCAATTGCCATTTATAGAAGAAAATGACTTAGATGAGGCTTTAAATATTAATAACTATAAAGAGGTTTACAGTTTTTTAAATGTTGAAACTGACTCACTTGAGGGCTTTTTATTTCCTAAAACTTACGAAGTTACTATTGATTACAGTGCTAAAAATATTATAGAAATGATGTTAACACAATTTCAATTTGAAACTCAGCAGCTCAATTGGGAAAATGTTAAACAAAATGGGTTAGATAACTTGACTAATTATGATATTATAAAAATTGCTTCTTTAATAGAAAGGGAAGCATATTTGCCTGAGGAAAGAGAATTGATTTCTGCTGTGATTTATAATAGATTAAAGATTGGTATGTCGCTGCAAATTGATGCTACCATTAGATATGCTTTAAATAAGTGGGATGGTATAGTTACTTATGATGACTTAGAAATAGATTCGCCTTATAATACTTATAAAAATTTAGGTTTGCCTCCCACACCTATTTGTAATCCTGGCATCGCATCAATAAAAGCAGCTTTAAATCCTGCAAATGTAGATTATTTATATTATGTTGTTATTGATGAACAAACACATAAGCATAAATTTTCTAATACTTTAGAAGAACACGAAAAAGCAAAAAACCAAAATTAATTATTAAAAAATGGTGATTAAATTTTGGATGAAATAAATGATGATAATTTATATAGTTTATATAATTTTTTCATACAAAATGAAGTTAAAAACGAGAAAAATTTTAAATCTCATAAATTCGAGTATGGGTACTATCAATTAAAAGAATACATTAAAGAGTTATACTTTTTAAGTAAAATAAAAAGAGAAGCCTACGAAAAAAAAATCCCAATTATTGAAGATGAAGTTGGTAACATATTAAGACTTATTTGTTTTTTAAAAAAACCAAAGTATGTACTTGAAATAGGATGTGGTATTGGCTATTCAACCTATTATATATTTAGCGGTATATACTTAAGTATTAATAGTACTTCTTTAAGTAATTCAGATTTGCAAAACTTTAATTTAGGTATAAGTAGTAATAAAAAAAGCAAAGAAATGTCTAATAATTTTTATTATTATGGCATTGATCTAAATAATAAAAGGCTAAATCAAGCAAAGGATTTTATAAATAAACAATTCAGTAAATTAATTGACAATAATTTTATTAATGCAAATTTTATTGCAGGTAATGCAATAAAAATAATTAATCAAAATAACTTTAATTGTTGTTTTGATTTAATTTTTATAGATGGTGCCAAATTTGAATATCCCATATATCTTCAAGCCATAAAACCAATATTATCAAATAAAAGTATAATAATAGCAGATAACATTTTTTATTCTGGTAAAATATTTAAAGAAAATATCTCTAAACATGATTATAATAGTGTACAAGGAATTAGGCAGTATATAAATTTAATATTAAATAAAGATGAATTTAAAACTATTTTTTTAAATATAAAGGATGGTATTTCAATATCATTGTATAAAAAATAAAGTTAGATGAAAAACAAAACAATTAATAAAAGTTTAATTAAAAAAATTCCAGAATTGAGTGTACCTGCTGGTAATTTAAAGATATTAAATTATGCTATTGCATATGGGGCTGATTCTGTTTATGTTGGGGGAAAAAGCTTTAATTTAAGAACACTAGGGCAGAATTTCTCTATTGAAAAACTAAAACAAGCCACTGATATAGTCCATGATAAGAATAAAAAGATTTATCTTACTTTAAATGCAATAATAAGTGAGTGTGAATTAAATGATTTAATTAATTATTTAATGCAGATAAAGGATATTGAATTTGATGCAATAATAATATCAGATCCAGGGTTATTAAATTTATTAAAAAAGTTTTTCCCAAATACAAGAATTCATATAAGCACCCAGCAAAGTACATCAAACCATTTTGCAGTAAATTTTTGGGCAGAATTAGGTGTAAAAAGAGTTAATATTGCAAGAGAATTGAGCTATGAAGATATAAAAAAAATATGTAGCAATTCTAATATAGAAATAGAAGTTTTTGTCCATGGAGCGCTTTGCATTTCTTACTCGGGGAGATGTCTTCTATCAAAATACTTAATAGGTAGAGATGCAAATAAAGGCCAGTGTGCACATGCATGCAGATGGAAATACTATTTAATGGAAGAAAAAAGACCAAATTTGTTTTTACCAGTTATACAGGATAAAAGGGGAACATATATTTTAAATTCAAGGGATTTATGTCTTATTAAAAAACTTGATTTAATTGTTGATGCAGGAGTTGCTGCTTTAAAAGTAGAAGGTAGGATGAAGACAGAAAATTATGTTTCTACAGTTACTTGGGCTTACAGAAAAGCTTTGGATTTAATTAAAGATAATAAATTTGATAATCAAGAAAAGGAAAGTTTATTTAAAGAATTAGAAAAAACTTCTCATAGAGCTTTTACTGAAGGTTTTATGTTTTTGAAAAATGAATTTTTAGTTAATAAAGATAATAATAATATTAATAAGAATAATAAAAATAATAAAAATAGTCTTTATTGTGATTATGCTCAACAGCTAACTGAAAATGATAATGCAGGCTATATTCAAAATTATAAACTATTGGGTAGTGTGGAAGGATATGACAAGCAATTTAATGGTCCAATAATAAAAGCAAGAAATCAAGTAAAAATTCATAGTTTAATTAATATTATTCAACCATATAAAAATGCCCTAGAGTTTAACTTAAATAATTTAATTGATTTTAAAACAAAAAATAAAATTAAAATAGCAAACACAAATGATTATATTATAATTCCAGATATAGGCAGTATTGACAGTTTTTCAATAATAAAAGTAAAACAAAACAATAGAATTTAAACAAAACAATAGAATTTAAATAATATCTAAAATTATAATATAAAAAATGGGTGCTATGGGTGCTATGGATACTTATGAAATGAATAACAAAAATGAATCAAAAAAAAATTTAAAAACTTACAAATTGCTTATTTCTGGAAGAGTACAAGGTGTTGGTTTTAGGTATTTTGCAGAAGATAAGGCAAGAATTTTACAGATTAATGGTTATGTAAGAAATACAATTGATAATAAGGTTGAAATATTATGCCAAGGATATGAACCTAACATAGATATTTTCATTAAGCAAATGCAAAGGGGTCCAACTTTTGCAAATGTAAAGGATATAAAAATTACTGAAATTAAGGATGCACAAATATATAATTATTTTGAAATAAAATTTTAAAAGGTAGTATAAGTAAAAATAAAATAAGCGATATGGCTATCTATTTCAAAAACGTGCTAATTTTTTTAGCTGGAAAAAGTTTGCTTTTTAAAAATAGAAGACTAAAAAAATTAAAAGGGGCTTTATGATAAAAGTGGATTCACAAACAAGACATATAGGACTTTTTGGAAATCCTTGTAGGCATAGTTTATCGCCATTTATACAAAATACATTTTTAGATTATTATGGTATAAATTGCATTTATACTGTTTTTGAACCAGATTCCTCCAACTTAAAAACAGCATTTTATGGTGCTGCAAATTTAGAATTTATTGGACTAAATATAACTATGCCTTTTAAAGAGAAAGTTTACTACTTAGTAGATAAAGTTGAAGAAAGCTCAAAAATTATTAAGTCAGTAAATACTGTTAAATTTGTTAATAAAATAAATGAAAATAAAAATAATGAAAAAACTGTAGAGTCAATTGGGTTTAGCACTGATGGATTGGGTTTTGTTAAATCACTTGATGATTATAACTTTAACTGGAAACAAAAAAATTGTTTAATGATTGGTGCTGGAGGAGCTGCAAGAAGTTTATCCTATGAAATAATAAAAAAGCCTATAAAAAGCTTATTAATTTTTGATATCAATATTTCAAAAGCAAATTTAATAAAAAGAATTGTAAAAAATTACAATCCAAATATAAATGTAAAAGTATTAAATAAAATTATCGATGCAGAAAAAATATATGATGATATAAATTTAATAATAAACTGCACGCCCTTAGGTATGGAGTTAAAAGATAGCGATAATGTTAAAAAAATACCAATTCCAAACTCCTGGAGCTTGAAAAATAAGTATGTTTTTGACTTAGTATATAATCCAATTGATACAATGCTGCTAAAGAAGGCAAAAAAGGAAAAAGCAGCATTATCAGTTTCAGGTATTTACATGCTTGTAAATCAGGCAGCATATTCATTTTATTTTTGGTTTAATATAATGCCTCAAAAAGAAATTATTGAAAGAGTATTAAAAAAAATAATTAAAATAACTAAAAATAAAAAAATATGTAAATAAAAAAGATATTTAAATAAAAAAATTATAGTCATTAATTTTATAATATTTACTTTAAAGGCATATAATATTTAAGTAATTTATAT
>CAYLWJ010000061.1:0-45441 GCA_964387355.1 uncultured Actinomycetota bacterium
AAGAAACTAGTATTATTAGGGCAGAACCGAGTTCAGTAGTCTTTGCAACATTACCTCTTTTCCTTTCTTCGCTCCTCTTTTTTTCTGTCGCTTTTTCAGTTTTGCTTTCTTGTTCCATTACTCTTACCTTTAATTCTAAAATATATACAACTATTAAATACAATTACTAAAAAGCTGTAATAAACCAACATATTTATATAAAATAAACTACTAAACAATTAGTAAATTCATACAAATCTAAATAAATTAACACCTTTTATTGAATCATATTATCAACCAAAATTAACCATAAACAAATAATAATTAATTTGTTTTCAAAGCATGTATAACTGTTCTAACATTTAAAAAACTTTCTTCAAATAAGCCTTGTAGATACGGTACAGTATTTATAAGCATAATTGCAAGTATTATAAATAAAACAGATATCTTTAACGAAAAACCAACTAAAAATACATTAAGCTGAGGAATTGCCCTTGCAAGAACAGCAAGCGCTACCTCAGTTATAAATAAAGTTATAACGATTGGTGCAGCTATTTTAAATCCTATCATAAAAATATTAGCAAAAGATCTTATTAAATAATTGATAGAGTTAAGATTAATTTTTGTTAACCCTATAGGCAAAACTCTGTAGCTTTCTACCACAGCATTGATTACTGAATTATGCCCATTTATTACAAAAAATAAGGCAGTCCCAAGTAAAAAATAAAACTTAGAGGTTAATGTAGTATTTTGCTGAGTAATAGGGTCAATAACTGCTGAAAAACCAAAGCCACTGTTAAAGTCTATTAAATGTCCAGCAAACTCAATTGCTGCAAAGATAATTGTAATGACAAAACTAATAACTAGCCCAATTAAAAATTCTATTGCTATGTAATAAAATATTTCAAAAAAGTTAAACTGCTTAATATCTAATTTTATTGCATTTATTACAACAATTGGAAAAACAATTATAGCCATTGCCAAAGTTATTAATACTTTAACAGTGCGCGGAATTCCATTACCCTGAAAAGGCGGAAGCATAAAAAAAATAACTCCTAGTCGTGTTACAACCATTAAAAATGGTAAAATATTTAGTGAAACTAAATTTAAAAAATTAAAACTATCAGGCATAATTTAATCTTACCTTGTATTTACTTTTATCTAGTATTTATACATAGTATTTACTTTATATTTAACTAAAAACAAATGTTTAACTATTATATATTTGTTTATCATTTATTTTGCATTCACCATTTAAAGGCCTTAAATTTAATTTACACTTTAAGTTTATTTATTCAGCAACTACCTTACTACTGCTGGAATACTATTAATAAGTTCAACTGTAAAACCAATAATTTGTGTTCCCATCCATGCACCTAGAACAAGCAGTATTAATGCAACTGCAATAATTTTTGGAATAAAAGTCAATGTCATTTCCTGAATTTGCGTTGCTGACTGAAAAATAGCTACAATTAATCCTACAACAAGTGTTGCTAAAAGTACTGGTCCTGCTACTTTTGTAATTGTCCATAACATTCTTGAACCAATATAAATTATAAATTCTTGATTCACTTTTTACCTTTCAATTAAATGTATTTTGGATTTTCATTTAAATGTATTAACTATCGAATTTGTAATAAGGTACCATCCATCAACCATAACAAATAGTAAAACTTTAAAAGGCAAAGAAATCATAATTGGCGGAACCATCATCATTCCCATCGACATTAATACTGAAGCAACGATAAAATCAATTAATAAAAACGGCAAATATATTAAAAAGCCTATTTGGAATGCAACTCTTAATTCACTAATTATAAAAGCAGGTATTAAGACTGTTAATGGAACATCAGAGGCTTTTTTTGGTTTTTCAAGTTTAGATAAATTTATAAAAAGACTTAAGTCTTTCTCTCTTGTTTGTTTTAACATGAAATTTTTCATTGGAATTTCTGCATTCTTAAATGCCTGTTCCTGCGTAATTTGTCCTTTTAAATAGGGCTGCACAGCTTCATTGTTTATCTGTGTAAAAGTCGGTGCCATAATAAATATAGTTAAAAAAAGCGCAATTCCAATAATAATTTGGTTTGGGGGCATATTATGTGTACCCAGAGCATTTCTTGCAAAAGATAATATTACAACAATTCTTGTAAAAGAAGTTGTCATAATTAAAATGGTCGGTATTAGTGCAAGAACAGTTAAAAGTATTAGAATTTGCAGCCAATTTTGCCCAGTTCCAGTAGCCTGCTGTTTTAATATATCCAACATACCATATTCTCCATTTAATTAAATAAAAAATTTAAAAAATTATAATAATCAATATTTTTATTATTAAGTTACTTAATAAATTAAGAAAAAAATATTTTTATATATTACGTACTTCATATATATTTATACATAATTTATATATATTTTTTATAACTTAAGTCATATAACAAAATTTTTTAATTATTTATTAGTTTTGAAAAAAAAGATTTAAAATTAGGCTTATTTAAAGTATCATTAATACTGTCAGCTTTTAAAATAATTTTTTGTGCTTCTTCTTCTTTTAATTCATACAGCAAATTAACCTGATTATCAGTTGTAGAAAGCAATAATATCTTGCCTGAAATTTGTATTAAAAATAATTTTTTATTTATATCTAAATTTTTACTTTCTAAAACCTCAATTAAATTACAGTTTAGGTTAGAAGCATTTGCGTTAACTAAATTATTTTTTTTGTTATAAAAGTATCTAAGCAGATAAACAGTAATATAGATCAAACATGAAACCAATACCAGTCCAATAATTAACTTTATTATTAAGTCAGCACCCCCAGAAAGTGCAGTATTGTTTATTTTGCCAGCATTATCAAAAGATAAATCTGCCATCAACTGGTTTGAATTTTTAAAATCTTGAGACTGAGCTTTTAAACTAAAAGAATATATCATAAAAATACCAAGCAAAATGATAATAGAAAAAATTATTATTGATTTTAATCTTTTCCTTTTAGGATTTAATTGCTTTGTGTGATTATCATTCCCATTAATAAATTTAAAAAAATTTACTTTTCCTAAAAACCCTAAATTATCTTTAAATGAATTTTTCTCTTCGTTAAAGTTAAAAAAACTTTTCATCTTCTTAATGCCTTCTTTATATAATTATTTATTTATAATTTTAATACTTATTTATTAGCTTCTGGATTGGTTAGTATTTCGGTTATTCTAACTGCAAAATCTTCATCAATAACTACAACCTCGCCTTTTCCTATCAACTTATTATTTACATATATATCCACTGGATCACCATATAGTTTATTTAACTCAATAATTGAACCAACTCCAAGTTCCATTAATTCCCCTATTTTTAAAACAGTTCTTCCAAGTTCAACCACTACTTTTAATGGAACATCTTTTAAGAGTTCTAAAGAAGAATTGCCAGTTTTTATTTTCTTTTCCTCTAAAAAATCATCCAATTCTATATTTTTTGAATTTTCATTATTTACAGAATTATTTTCATTTTTATAGCTATTTAATGTGTCTTGGTTAATATTTTCAATATTTTCCTCATTAAAACTTTGACTTTTCTCTATATTATTTTCCTCTATATTGTCGTTTGTAGCATCTTCATCACTTAAATTTTTAGATTTTTTATTTTTTAAATTCATTTACGCCTCCATTTTTTAAAAACTGGATTTATTTTTTTCAATTATTTTTATTGCTAATTTTTTTGCTATCTTTCCAGGTTTAACTTTATATAAGCAATTTTCGCCAATAATAAAATCTAAAGTATCAGAAGTTCTTGTATTTAGCTTAATAATATCACCAGGCTCAAGGTCATTAATTTCATTTAACTTTAGCTCAACTTCACCTAAAATAACTTGCGCTTCAAGAGGAATTTCACTTATACATTTACTTAAATTATTGCCATTATTTGGATATAAGTTTAATTCCTTTCCATATAAACTTCTTTTGTTTAAGTCATCTAAAAGAGGTTTAACTGCTATAAATGGAATACAAATAGAGAAAAAACCTCTCTTTTTTGCAATTTCTAATGTAAAACTAAAAGCTAAACACATTTCATTTGGAGGAATTGTCCTAATATACTGACTACTCGGCTCTATTTTACTAATAACAAAATCCATTTTTTCTATATTTGACCAGGCTTCTTTGAGTGAATTAATTGATACATTGACAATTTCAGTTGCAAGACTCATTTCAATTTCAGTAAGTTCTCTTTTTATTTCTTGTTGGCCGTCTCCACCTAATACTTTATCTATCAAAGTAAATAAAATTGAGTTATTAAATTGTAATAATATATCTGATCCAAACGAAGGAGAATTAACAGTAATAATAATAGACTTTTCTTTAATTGATGAAATATATTCAGAGAAGGATTTCTGCTCAGTTATTATTAAGCTAATCTCTGGAATATCACGGGTAATCATAGATAATCCAGTTTCAAAAATGCCATTAAAGTTACTAAAAATTAATTCAAATACCCTAATTTGTTCTTTACTAAACTTAGAGGGCTTTTTAAAATCAAATTCATTAATATTTAAATGTTCACCGTAATCATCTAGTACTAAAGAATGTTTTTTAACAGTATAAACTTTAGCGTTTAAAAATTCTTCTTTCATATCCTTCTTATTTAAACTTTTAATAATATTAATAAAAAATTTTTATTTGTTAATTAATGTTTTATAATGTTAAAAATTATTATCTGACTTTATTAAACATAATTATTTAAATTATTGAACAACTATTGTAGTAAAATAAGCATTTTTAACAGAACCTTCGCCTATAATTGAATTTATCTTATTAATTATTTCCTTTTTTATCTGGTCCCTTATTTCTAAATCTAAAATTTCTTCAGCCTTTTTAGAACTGAAAATATTTATAACTATATCTTTAACCTGAGGACTTCTTGTGTTAACTATTCCAAGGGTCGGTTCATCTTTTAACTCAAGTACAATTTGAAACTTTGCATATCTAGCCTGTCCTAAATCTGCTAAATTTACAATTAGCTCACCGACATCATATATTGGCCCGAAGGCTGTCTCAAGACTTTTATCTTTTTTTTCTGCATCCTCTTTACCTTTTTTACATGAAGATAAAACAAAAATAGAAAACAAAATAAGCGATATTAAAAAAATTACTAAAAAATAATTAAGTAAGGATTTACTTAAATTCAAAAAATACTTCTTTTTATTTTTCTTTGATTTACTACCTTGAAATATTCTAAAAAACCTTCTAAAGGATATATTTAAAAAAATAAAGCTTAAGCTCTTATTTTTGAACATTATAATTATCCTCCACTCGTAAAATTCATAAATTAATATATAAATAATCTTTAAAACTAATTTTAAAGTCTTTAAACAAATAGCCTAAATTAGCTTTAAAATAGATTTATAGTAAAAACAAAATCTTATCTGCCAAATACTTTTGCTTTATCTCTACCAAGCACTAATATCTCAACCCTCCTGTTTTTTGCCCTACCCTCTGGAGTTTCGTTAGTGTCTACTGGTCTAGTATCAGCATAACCAGCAGCAACAATATCGGTTGGCAATATAACATTTTTTTCTACCCAGTATTTAAGAACTGAAACTGCTCTAGCAGTTGATAACTCCCAATTTGATGGATATTTTAATGTATTTATTGGAACATTATCGGTATGTCCTTCAACCATAATAAGCCCTCTGTAAAATCTCAAAGAATCTCCAATGATATCAAGTATCGGAACGACATTTTCCTTTAAATCAGCACTTCCTGAATCAAAAAGAACTCCTTCAGTTTTAATTCTTATAATAAGTATTCCGCCTTCCATAGATATTGTAACTTTATCCTCAAGTTTTGCCTCTGCAATCTTTTGTTTTAAATTTCTTGCAATCCCAAGAAGTTCTGTTTCTTCATCAGATACAAATTTTTTATTATCTTCAAGCTCATAATCTTTTATTTGGTCCGGTTTTTCTCTATAGAAACTCTCTCCAATTTTTTCAATATCCTTAATAACAGGAGGAACAAATCTATCAAAAACTATAACAGGGTCACTTACTCCATTTACTTTGCCTCCAAATGCTTCAGCATCTTCATCTATAAATTCAGTAAATCCTGTTCCAAAAACTAAACTTAATCCATAACTAATTTTTCTAAACTTTTCCAAATCAACAAGCGACATAGAATAAAGTAAAACAAAAAAAACTAACAAAAGTGTAATCATATCAGAATATGTTGTTAGCCATCTATCAGTATTCTCACCCTTTTTAGTATCTTTCTTAATTAATCTAAATAAAGACATTTTTAAATATAGCCGTCTTGTAACTTTTTTATTGTTAATTTATAATTAAACTATTATTGAGCAGTTTATGTGGATTTTAATTTTTCCTCTCTTTTTTGTTCAATCTTTTGATTTTTATTATTAGAGTCTTTTAATTTCACAAAAACTAAAAGTTCTTCTTTTATTATTCTTGGGTTTGCGCCACTTTGAATTCCTAATATGCCCTTTAACATTAATTGTTTTTCTTTTATTTCATCCTCACTCTTAATACCTAACTTTCTTGAAACAGGTATGAAAAACAAGTTAGCTATTAATATACCGTATAATGTAGTAAGAAAAGCTGCTGCAATTGCAGGTCCTAATGCTTCAGGCGTAGACATATTTGCTAAAGCTATAATTAATCCTAAAACAGTGCCAATCATACCAAATGTTGGGGAATAACCTCCTGCTGTTGTTAGCCAATTGATAGCCTTGCTGTGTCTTGATTCAAGTTCAATTATTTCAGATTCTAATATCTCTATGATTTTATTTGAATCCAGTCCATCTACAGCTAATTGAAGCCCTTTCTGTAAAAAAGGATCTTTTAGTTCAGGAATTTTCTTTTCTAGTGAAAGCAATCCTTCTTTTCTAGCCAGCATTGCAAGCTCAATAATTTTATCAATAGTTTTTAGGTAATCAATTTTGACATTCTTAAACGCTTTCATTGAAGCTTTACTTAGAACAGTCATGGTAACATTTAATGGATAACTCATTATTGTAGCACCTAAGGTACCGCCAAAAACGATTACTGCAGAGGCAAGTTGAAAATATGATGATAAAACACCGCCAGACAATATAGTACCTACAATAACACAAGCAAATGAGATTACTAATCCTGCTATAGTCGCTATATCAATCATATATTCTCCAAAAATAATAAGGCCGCTTTTAATAAAATAAAATTAAAAATATAAAAAAATGAAAAAAACTAAATACTATTAAGTAATATTAAGTACTACTCTTTATTTTTTTCTTCTTTTATTGCTTTTACGTAGCTTATTCCCTTAGCATTTATCTTTTTTCTAAATTCAACAATTTTTTTTAAAATTTGATCAAACTTTTCTTCAACAATATATTTATTACCAGTGACTAAAGTTAATACAGTATCTGGTATCTCCTCTATACATTCAATCAGGTCAGAATTTAATAGTATTTTTGTGCCATCTATACGATGCAGCTCTATCATTTTTTTCCTCTTGTTTTTAATTGCAAAAAGCTTTGGAGCAAAGCAAACTTTGCCCCAAAAGCTTATTAAAACTTGTTTCTATTAAATATTATCGACAATTTTTTTATTTTTATTAACTTTTTATTTATTAAATTCTTAAACTAAATGTTGTTTAAAGTATTAACACTTAAATATTTACTATAGATCTGAGACTTAAATTATTTGCTTGCAGCTTTTTCTTTAAAGGCTCAAGTTTATAATTTATTATTTTTTTTATTACCTGCTTTGCATCATCCTTTACAACAATCTTTTTGCCATTTGATAGCGTTATTACTGTATCGGGTGTTTGTTCTATGCTTTCAATTTGTTCAGAATTTATAATTATTTTTGTATCATCCAATCTATTTAATTCAATCATATTAACTCATCTCCTTAAATTTAATTATAAAATACATAATAAATTTAAATTTAATAATCAAAAAATGTTTATCCAATAACTAAAGAGCAATCTTATTTTTTCATATTTACTAATACCTGCAGCATTTCATCAGATGCAGAAATTATTTTTGAATTTGCCTGAAAGCCTCTTTGTGCAACAATCATGTCAGCAAACTCTTTTGCTAAATCTACATTAGACATCTCAACAGTTCCAACTATAATTTGTCCTCTTCCGCCTGAATCTGGAACACCTATTAAAGGAACCCCAGAGTTATTCGACTCAGCAAATAAGCTGTTTCCAACACTTATAAGCCCGCTTGCATTGGTAAATAATGCTAAAGCAATTTGCCCTAAAACCTTATTTTGACCATTTGAAAACACACCTGTAATTTCTCCATTTCCACCAATGGAAATAGATTGTAGCGTTCCAGAAACATTACCATTCTGACTTATAGCAGCAGCTGTGGCAGTTGTAGCAAATTGTGTTAAGCCATCTATCTGACCAATTGTACCAAAATTTGGAGTAATACTCATTGGATCTGCTCCTGGAGGGCTATATGTAATTGGCCCACCAGTAACTGATGCAAGACTACCATTTGAATTAAATGTTATCACGCCACTGCCAACTGCACCTGTTGGTGAAGTAACTTGCCAGCTCCATTCATTATCATCAGTTTTAGTAAATTTAACTGTCAAATCATGAGAATTCCCTTGAGAATCAATAATCTGTATAGGCGCTATATAATTAGACCCAACACTAGCATCAGATGGTAAATTGCCACTATAGCTAACCCTTGTTGTAGCATTTGGCCTTATTGTCTGATTAATAGGTATATTTAGATTAGAAAGTCCAGTATTAGTATTTACTACACCATTACTATCAGCAAGCCAGCCTTGAACTATTGAACCATCAGACGGATTAACAAGATTACCACTTGAGTCAAATGCAAAATTACCTGCTCTTGTATAATATACGCCAATGCCTGATTTCAATACAAAAAAACCTTCCCCTTGTATAGCCATATCAGTAATTTTGCCTGTTGACTGAAGGTTTCCTTGCACAAAATTAAAATCAATACTTGACATTTTTGCACCTAAGCCAACCTGTATGGGGTTCGTCCCGCCACTGGTCTCATTTGGTGTTGATGCACCTTTTAATGTTTGGCTAAGCATACTTTGAAAATTTACAGAACTGCTTTTATAGCCAATTGTGTTAATATTGGCTATGTTGTTACCAATTACATCCATCATTGTCTGATGAATTTTTAGACCAGATACACCTGAAAACATTGACCTCATCATTTTTAATCAATCCTCCTTAAGACTTTAAAATGTTCAATCTTTGTCTTATAGAGCCTTCCTAAAGAGGTCCAGGCTCTACAAAATTATTACTCCATCGACATTTGTTATTACTTTTTCTTTAAAGCTTTCTTTATCTATAGCAGTTATTACAGTTTTATTTCTTATACTTACTATAAATGCAGTATCATTTAACATAACAACAGAATCTTTAATACCTTTATTTTCAGCTTTACAAACTGCATTATTTAAACTGCTAATCTCTACTTCAGATAAATTTATGCCTCTTGACGAAATCCTTTCTAAGGCATGCTTTGTAAACTTTAAAGAATTGTTCAACTCATTTACAAACCTCTTATCAGGCTCACTTTTAGTAAAAGTCTCTATAAGTTCGCTTTTGAAATCTGTATTTATACCATTAATACTTTCCGGTTTAGTGTTGCTATGATAAGATTTGGGTTTGTATACTAAGCCACCTGTATTTATATTTTTTATATTATTTAATGATTCGATTCCCTTCATAATTTACCTCTAATACTTTCTCATAATTACTCTGAGTTATTATTTTCTGTAATAGTTTCTGACTGTTTTATACTTGTTACCCAGCTTGGTGCCACCATATTTCCATCAACATACAACCATACTAGCCCATCAGCTCTTACAAGTTTTTCAACCAAACCGCTTTTTAATTCACCTGAGCTGTCAAGCCACTCTATATTTTTTCCCAAAAAACTATTTGTATAAGTTAAGTCATAAAGCTGAGTTAAAGTCTGGAAGCTTTGGTTTAACTCCATAATCTGCTCAAGAATATTAAACTGTGCTGCTTGTCCCATGAAATCAAAATTAGTTACAGGAGAAAGCGGGTCCTGGTATTTTAACTGTGCTGTTATTAACTTTAGGAAATCATATTTTGAGACACCGCCGTAAGAACTGCTAGGTATTGCTTTTATTGTATTGCTTGACCTCAATTCTGAATTTTGATTTAATGAGCTTATCGAATTAATCATTTCTCACCTCCTTAAAATTTTTTCTTTCAAAGTTTTTCACTTTTCAAACTAATTTGTTTATGTAATAGGAATTTTCTTTACCAATATTTAAAATATCCAGACTTATATCAGAGCTAATATTGTCCAACTTCAGCTGCGTGGAGTCATGATTCCTGAGATATTGATCCTTTTTTCTTTCACCAAAATACATCAAATACAAATTATTTTCATTGTTTTGGTTATTTTGCTGAACTTCTACTATCAACTTATTAATAATTAAGCCACTTTCAGTTAGCCCGTCTTTTAAAATCTGAATATTTTCTTGAAGAACCCTATTTACATAACTCTCTGATGTCTTAATTAAAATGTTGATTTTTAAACCTTCGTTAATTACTTCAATTTTTAATTTTCCAAGATATTCAGGCTCAAGACTTAACTCAATCTTATTTATTGCATGGTTTTTTAAAATTTTTAATGAATCAGGCAAAAAAGTTCTTATTTGTTCAATAAATTTATTTTCACTTATAAAAGACATACTGCCATTAATTATATTTTCACCAAGTTCGGTAGTTTCAATAGCTGAAGTTATATCATTAAAATTACTTTTAAAGTTAAATGGCCTGGTGTCTTTTAAGCGAATTTTAGCCTGTCCATTTTCAACAGCATTTATGTCTTGGTATTTATTGTCTTTTTGCCTAAATGTGATACTTGTTTTATTTTGCAGATTTTCACTTTCCAGATTAAAAGTTTTATCAGTCTTGAAGCCTTCAGTCTCTTTTAAAGTTGTATTTAACGAATATTCCTGCAGACCCGCTTTTTTTGCAATATTTGTAGTAACGCTTGAAACTATAGGACCAATACCATTATCTGTTTTAACTTTATTAACCAGACTAGATTCACTTTCATGTAGTCCATATTCTTTTAGCAAATAGGAATTAGACGATTGTGATAATGCTACAAAATTGCTATAAATATTTCTGCTTTTATTATTATTTTCTAATTTGTTTGCACTTATTTGCCCTGTATTTTTAACACTAAAAGCATAATTTTTATTTAGCACATCATTTTCTGCAGAAAAATCTTTATCATTTAAGAGACTATTGTCTGTATAAAATATAGCAGATGCTTTTCCATAGTTTTTACCTATATTTAAACCAACTGTTGCTTTGGCAGTATTTTCTTCTTCTAAAACTGAGATAAAAGATTTTCTGCTTTCAGATAATCCAATAATTTTACCTTTATTTTTGTTTATTCTACCTAAATTATTTATAACATCTAATTCCTTTAAAATACCAGAATTATTATTAGTCTTTTTATTTTTTTTCTCCAAACTTAAAACTTCACTTTCAGCACTGAAATCAGCATTATTTTCCTTTGGTTTTTTACTCATTAACGTCAAGTTAAAATTATTTAACCCTGTCTGTAAATCTAGTAATAAATTTGGAGAAATAAATTTGGATATAAATGCAAAAAACAGGTCTGTTTTATTTCTTTTATTACCTTCTGGCCTTTTAGATATAGTATTATCCTGACTGTAAAAATTATTCACCGTTTCTAATCTCATTTTACACCTCCTTTCTTTTAATGTTATTAATATTTATTGTTTATTTTTTTATTGCTTTAACTATAGCCACCTCCCTTCTTTTTCATTTAAACCTGTGTATTTTTGTTTTTTTCTTCTTCATAAATTGATAAAACATTGGCAACAAAATTTTGTGTCTCTTCAATTGGTGGAACATCATTATACTCTTTGACTTTCCCCAAACCAGCATTATAGGCTGCTAGTGCCAATCTTAAATCTCCATTAAAACTTTCAATAAGCTGCTTAATCAGTTTAATCCCTCCACAAAGATTCTGGTAAATATCATAAGGGTCTAACACGCCTAATCCCTTTGCTGTTGCAGGCATCAATTGCATTAGCCCAATTGCACCTGCTTTCGAAACAGCATTTGGGTTAAAATTAGACTCTATTTTTATTATTGCATTTATAAGATTATGGTCTACTCCAAACTCTTCACCTAGTCTTTTAGTTAAATTAATAACACCATTAAAAAGATTTAAGTCTTTTATTCCAGAAATAAGCTTGCTGCTAAAACTTTCTAAACCACGAATATTATTACTATTACTATTCTCATCATCATTATTGCTGTTAATATTATCAGTACTTATATTAGAATAGATACCTGCGTCTAAATTATTTATATTTTGGTCGTTTGACACTTTTTCAGTTAAGATTTGTTCATTTAAAATTTCTTTTCCCTGCAGTACTTTATTATTATTTAATAAGCTTTTTATGGCATTAATGCTGCTTACTTCATTTAGACCTGATATTAAATACTCTGAAATAAAATCAGAGTCTTTGTTAGTATCATAATTTAAATATCTAGAATCTTTTAAAATATTATATTCATATTGAGGCTGAATATTATTTATTATAGAACTGTTTAAGTTGCTTAAAAAATTACTTTTAATATGTCCAGCAAGAAGGCTTTTAAATTCAATATTATTGTTTGAAGCCAAATTTTTTATTTTATTTAATCTGCTTTCAATATAGTTTATTCTGGCATCAAGCCTATCCATGACACTATTAATATTTAAATCAGATTTAATATAGCTAACCATTTATTCCCTGCCTGTTTGTTTCAAAAAAAAACTTTTGAATAACCAAATCATCAATAATTTTTTGATTTTTTTCATTTAATGACTTTAAAAATATTGAATACTGCTTTTCTTTTAACTTATTTATAATTTTCTTTTCAATGTTATTTTTTAATATTTCATCTTTTTTCTTCATTATTGAATTATTAATCAGTTCAAGAATTTTAACCTGCTTGTTTATTAATTCATTTAAGTAATCGATATATTTATTACAATCCAAAACTTTCTTTGTCTTAACTTCTTTACTAAGAGCGTCATTTAATTCTTTTTTTGTAAAATTTAACTCCTCAACAAGAAAATTATATTTTTCTATTTCCTCGTTTAGCTTTGCAATAAGCTTAGATAAATCCTGCTTGAGAAGTTCTTCTTTAAACTCTTTTAGATCAATTACGCTTTGAAGATTAAATTTAAATTTTTTTACCATTTAATATATACCTCTTTTATTGTCATAGCTCTAGTCACAACATCTTAATTTCAATAGCTTCAACAATTTACATTTAACAATTCCGCTTAAATCAATCTTTTACTTTCTCTAAAATTATTTAGTATTAATTAAACTTTTTCTTAAATCTTCTGGAAGTATTTCAATAAGTTTTTTTATACTAGAATCAAACGTCTCCTTTTCACTAATTTCTTGTCTTAAAAAAGAATTAATTTTATCCATTAGTCCAACAGCTATATCAAGTTTAGGGTTGCTTCCAGGTGAATAAGCGCCAACATCAATTAAATCCTTAGATTTTCTATAGACAGCAAGAAAATCTTTAATGGTATCTGCTGTTTTTTTATGAAGGGCAGTTACAACATCAGTCATTAACCTTGACACACTGCTTAAAACATCAATTGGAGGATAATGGTTAAGATTAGCCAATTCCCTTGAGAGCACAATGTGGCCGTCTAAAATAGCTCTAACCGCGTCAGAAATTGGCTCATCCATATCATCACCCTCAACTAAAACTGTATAAATGCCTGTAATAGAACCCTTCTCATCAGTACCTGCTCTTTCTAGAAGCTTTGGCAATTCTGAAAACACTGATGGCGTATAACCTTTACTTGTTGGTGGCTCACCTATTGAAAGACCAATTTCTCTTTTAGCCATACAAAATCTCGTAATTGAATCTAACATCAGATTAACGTCATATCCTTTACTTCTATAATATTCTGCAATGGTAGTTGCCACATAAGCACCCTTAACACGAAGTAAAGCTGCTTCATCAGATGTAACAGCTACAACCACACTTTTTTTTATGCCTTCTTCACCAAGATCTTTCTCAATAAACTCTCTTACCTCTCTTCCTCTTTCACCAATTAATGCAATTACATTTATATCTGCATTAGTATTTCTAGCTATAGAACCTAAAAGCGTAGATTTTCCAACTCCACTTCCTGCAAAAATCCCAATCCTTTGCCCTTTTCCAACAGTTAATAACCCATCTATTGCTCTAATTCCCAGACAAATTGGCTCTGTAATTCTTTTTCTTTTTAAAACTGAAGGCGGCTTATTATACACAGGAAGTTCAACTTCGCTTACTATCTCACCTTTATTGTCTATTGGCTCTCCAAACCCATTTAATATTCTTCCTAACAAATTTTTCCCAACCTTTATACTTAAAACTTTACCTGTAGAAATTACACTGCATCCAGGATGTATATTTCCAATATCTCCAATTGGCATAAGCAGTACTCTATTATTTCTAAAACCTACTACTTCTGCCAAAACTTTTTTTGAAGTCCTCCCTGTTATAACTTCACATATTTCACCAATACCAACATCAGGACCGGTTGATTCTATAACCAAACCAATAACCTGAGTAACTCTACCGTTTAATGGAATTAAATTGGTATTTTTTATAATATTAAAATATTTGTCTAAATTTATTCCCTCTTCAGTATTATCTTTTAATTCTTCTGTGCTTAACATTTTGGTATTTCCTTATTGAACTTACTGGATAAATTTATTTTCAACATTATCAAATAATACTCTATTAACTATTTTAAATTGACTAGAGGGCTGGGTATCAATATTGCCATTTTCAGTTTCAATAATACAGCCACCTTTCTCAACTCTTTTATCTTCTAAAAACTTTACGTCATCAAAACTTTCAATAATATCTTTGATTTCTTCTTTATTTGATTTCAAATATTCATAATCCTCAGGATTTAAATAAATTATCAGCTTTCCTAAACTGCTAATTTGTTTTACTGCAAAATTAATTGTACTTATTATTAAATTTGGTTCTAATTTTATCTTTTGTCTAACTATTTTTTCAGCAATATATTGCGAAAGCTTTAAGATTTCTGGTTCAGCTTTTTTTATTATTTCTTTTTTATGATCTTCCATTGCAAGCCTAAATTGATTTAGCAAATCAAATTCCCTTCTAAACTTTTCTAATGCTTCATTATAACCTTGCTGCCAGCCCTCTTTATATCCCTCCTCCTTTAATTTTAAAAAAATGCTATTTTTATCCTTTTCAAAGTTACTTCCCATAACCTCTTCAGATAATGACTGAGTAATATCTTTATTATCATTTTCAATTCTTTCAATTTCTAAACTTTTTTCATCAATTTTTTCTTTGCTAACAGCATCTTCATTAAATAAAAACTGGTTTACATCTTTTACAGCAGTTTTATTAAAAAATGACTGCTGGATTTTAAACTCTTCAAACTCAAAAGCTTTGAAAGATGAGCCATTTAATTTACTTTTAGAGCCTTTACTGTCTTTCTTTATAATTCGCATTGTATTTTAAAAAATAAATCTTTTTTATTTAAAAATTAATGACCAATTCTCAATTATCTATTTTATTTAATCTATTCTATTTACATTACTTTTATATTACTATTTGTTCATTTCCCCTTGCTATTATTATCTCACCAGAGTCCTCTAAGCTCCTTATGGTATTTACAATCGACTGCTGTGCAGCCTCAACATCTACAAGTCTTAAAGGCCCAATTGCTTCCATGTCTTCCTGTATTATTAAAGCTGCTCTTTCACTCATATTTTTAAAAATTTTATTTTTTACCTCTTTAGATGAACCTTTTAAAGCTCTGACAAGAATCTGAGTATCAATATCTTTTAAAAGTCTTTGAATTGCCCTATCGTCTAACTTAAGGATATCTTCAAATACAAATAATAATTTTCTCACTTCTTCAGCAAGTTCTTTATCTTTTTCTTCAAGAGAGCTTAGTATTGCTTTTTCTGAACTTCTATCAACCTGGTTTAAAATATTTACTATAGTTTCTACACCGCTTACTGTACTTATATTTTGGCTGCCTAAATTTTTAATCTTGTTAGCTAAGAGTTCTTCAACTTTTTTTATAAACTCAGGCGACGTCTTTTCAGTTTTAGCAATTCTAACACCAACATCTGCTTGCAGCTCTGGGCTCAAAGAGCATAAGACTTTAGCAGCAACGTCAGGCGGCAAATAAGAATGTATAAGAGCAATAATTTGGGGATGTTCATTTTTAATTAAATTAACTAAAATTTCTGGCTCAATGTCTTTTAAAAACTTAAATGGGCCAGTGCTTAAATTTCTTATTAACCTTTCAGACATTTTTTGCGCCTTGTCTTTACCAAAAGCCTTTTCTATCACTTCTTGAGCATAATTTAATCCACCAGAGTCAAAACTCTCTATTGTAACAAAGTCTTCATAAAAGTCCCTTAACACAGATTCTTTTTGATCTATAGGTATATCTTTATAATTTGCTATTTCAATTGCTATTTCTTCTACTTCCTCTTCAGTTAAATAACTCATTATTTTTGAAGCAATTTCAGGCCCAACTGTAATTAGAAAAATAGCTGCTTTTTTAATCCCTGCTACACTTTTTGAAATAACACCTTGCATAAAATACCCCTATATTGTCCCTAAATAACTTTTAATGTAATAATTCTTAATATTTTTTTAATTAACACTTATTTCATTATTTAATTATAAAATTAAACATTTCCAGCAAGCCAATTTCTAATAGCCTTTGCAGCTGCCTGCGGATTCTCTGCTGCTTCGATAGTTACTACCTCTTTTAACTCTGGATACATTGTTTCATCCATTTTTGCTAAAACTTTTTTCCTAATCTCCATTATTTTTTTCTTTTTTTCTTCTTTGCTTAGCGCTTCTACACGAGGTGCAAAAAAGTTTGGTATTTTTTCATCACCAGAAGAAACGCTAGCAGTATCTTTTGCCTCTGAAAGTCCGCTATAAATTGAAGATGAACTTTCACCAGAAAGCATACCCAATTCAGTATCTATTTTTTCTAATAATCTCTTTCTGTCCTGTTCTGTTAAAATAGTCTTTTTTTTCAGTTTACCCATTGACCTTAGAGTTAAAAGTAAAAGCAAAATAACAATAAGTCCACCTGGAAGTGCAGTTTTAGCAATATCAGCCAATTTCACAGTAAATGGTATTTTATCAACTGTTTCATCAGATAATAAATTTGAATCAGTATCTGCAAAATTTATTTTTTCTATAGATACAACATCACCCCTAGCTTTATCTATACCTGCAGCAGCTATTATAACTTTTTCAATTGCATCCATTTTTTGTGCAGAAATATCAGAATTTAAAAAGACACCCACACTTAATCTTTTTATATTTCCTGTTCCATATTTTACTTTTTCTATTATTCTTGATACCCCATATTCAGCTTGTTCCTCATTTCTGTTATATACATTTGACTCTGCATCTTTATTTGCCATAGATTCTTTATAACTTGGTATATTTTCATTTGCATCCTGTTCAACAACTGGGACGTTTGTATCAGTACCAGCCTTATCTCCAGATGCAGCATCGGAAATATCTCTATTATAGGTTTCGCTTAAAACACTTTTCTTTAGAGCCACTCCTTGTCCTGTTTCACCTGGAAGAAATGTTTCACTTTCAGATTCTTTTAAATCATTATTTATTTCCGCTTTAACACTAACAATTGCATTTCCAAGTCCAAAAACTTTAGCAAGCATTGAAGCAATTTTGTTTTCTAAATCATTTTCTATTTCTTGGGCTAATTTCTGCTGTTCAGAGGCTAGTTGACTGGAGGAATCTCCAACTGTGAGAAGATTACCAGCAGTATCAACTATAGTTATGCCATCTTCACTTAGATTTTTTACTGCATGCGCTACCAAATTTTTTATAGCAATAACACTTGTGTTGCCTATGCTTTTTCCTGGTTTTAATTTTAAAATAACAGAAGCACTTGCCCCTTTAGTCTCTTCTGTAAATAATTCATCTTGAGATAAAACCAAGTGTACCCTTGCTGATTCTACTTCTTCAATTTCTGAAATAGTCCTTGAAAGCTCTCCTTCAAGCGCACGCTGATAATTTACTTGTTGAGTAAAATCTGTCAAACCAAAAAATTGCTGATCAAATAATTCAAAACCGACTACAGAATTATTTGGTATTCCAGCAGCAGCAAGAGCAATTCTTGCATTTGCCAAATCCGATTTTTTTACTTTTATAACATCACCGTTCTCTGATATTTGATATTCTATTTTTGATTCGTTAAGCTTTTCAATTATACTTGCTGAATCTGAGTAACTTAAATTATTAAATAAAACTACGTAATCAGGCTTATTTGCCCATTTACTTAGTGAGATAAGCCCAACAATTACAGCAAGCAATATTACTCCTAAACTTATTTTTTGAAATAAACTCAATGAAGAAAATAATTTTTTAAAACTTGAATCCTTAATTTGATTTTTAAATACTTGCAAATCAGCGCACATTAAATTATTTCCCTCTCTCTTTTAATAAATTAAAAAATTGAAAAATTATTTTTTATTACTTTGGCAATATTGACAAATATAAAATTATTTTATGAATTCAATTAATTATTTAAAACTACCCGTCTTATTGCCTAGAATTAATTTATATTTCCAAGATTATGTTCCTATATAGACATTCTTGTTATTTCATTATATGCCTCAATAAGCTTATTTCTAATTTGTAGCGTTAACTGCATAGATATTTCAGCTTTAACCATTGAAATAATTGCCTCTGTCGGGTCTGAACCACCTTCAGTTATAGCACTTTTTATTTTTTCATCAGCTTCATTTTGAATTTTTTGGACTGACTCAAGACCTTTTTTAATACTATTTACAAAATCATTTTTTTCTTCTGTAATGCTATTAATACTTTCAGGTTTAAACTGACTTTTAATGTTTTCAACCTGTTTTAAGCTTCCAACACCTGCTATATTTCCAATACTTGATACCTCCATAAAATCACCTCCAGCTTAACTAAATTGTTAAGCTATAATATTTTTAAGATTATTTAAGCTATTTATACCTTTTATATGACCTTTTTATACATTAGCTAAATTGATAGTTTTTTTAATCATGGATTTAGTAGCATCAATTGCAGTTACATTTGCTTCATATGCTCTTGATGCAGATATCATATCAACCATTTCATTTAAAACATTAACATTAGACATTTTAACAAAGCCATTCTCATCAGCCATTGGGTTTGAAGGATCGTATTTTACTGTCGGTTGTGAATTATCCTCTACTATACCAACAACCTTAACACCTTGAATTTTTAAATTTTCTTGTAGTGTTAAGCTAAACTTATTATCAGAAATAGGCTCTAATATTACAGCTTTACGTTTAAAAGGCTCGCTATTTGCCGGACTTACAGTGTTTGCATTTGCTATGTTATTTGCGATAACATTCATTCTTAATCTTTCTGCGCTAAGCCCTGTTGCACTTATTTCTAAACTTTTAAAAAGTGATGACATATTTATTTTCTCCCTTCATTTACAACTGACTTAATAATGCTGAATTTTTTTGCAAGAAGTGTAACATAATACTCATACTCTAAAGAATTTTTTGCTAGTATTGACATTTCTTTATCAATATCAACGTTATTGCCATCATTTCTAATTGATGTTGATTGTTCAGTTATTATACTTGGATTAAAATTTTTAAGCTGATTTTCAAATTTTACTTTATCTTGGTTAAAAGAGTTGCTAAATATGTTTGATAGTTCATTTTTAAAACTTACATCAACCCTTTTATAGCCAGGAGTATTTACATTAGAAATATTATTTAAAATTGCTTGATGTCTAATTGAACTAGAATGGATTGCTTTTTCTAAACCTAAAGTAATTGGATTATCAATTATATTATCAGTCATAATTTTTAACTCCTTTTATAATGTCTTTTATGAAAAAATTTTTTTCCAATCCTTTGCCTGCTTTTACTAAATTTAATTTAAGCTATAATTAAAATAAAAAAGGACGAATGCATAATGCAAACGTCCTTCCTTGGACAACTATTTTAGTCCAATTACTTATTTAATTTTCAACTAATTATTTAAAGAAATAAAAATTTGTATTATTTAATTTTAATAAATATAGTATAAACTTTTTTATATATATGTATTTATAGATATCTCTATTTATTAATTCGACAAATTTTATTAATTTCTTTAATTTTTATATTATTTATTTAATTAATTATTTTGATAATATAAAAAATAATATAAGTTTTTATTTGTTTAATTTGATTAACCCAGACATATAAAGATATACAAATAATGTATTATTTAATTAAAACAATTAAAAAAATTAATTTTGATTGAATTATTTTTTTATAGCCTCAATAAGATATTGATAAACCTGCATTTGGTCAAAAATATCATTATTTATACCATAAATATTTTTCAAATTTAGTAATAAATTTTCTTCTTCAGCAGATATTGGTAACACTGATTTTGAAATCCTTCTAACTTTGTATCCAGCATTATTAAATAATTCTAATATTTCCTTTAATGTAAAAAACCTTAAATGTGTTTTATCTAAAATACCTGCTTGAGTATAAGTCCAACTGCCATTAAAAAGCTGATTAATTACAGATATATGCATTACATTTGGAACACTGCATAATACAAAGCCATCATCTCTTAAAAAGCTCTTTAACTTATACATAAGGCTCCATGGGTCTTTTAAATGTTCTAAGATATCACCAAGAATAATATAGTTAAAAAAATTATTTGGATATTCAAGATCAGTATTCTCAATATCTTTAGATATTATATTTGCAAATTTGGCAGCAATTTTAGCAGCAGAATCGTTAAGTTCAATACCATAAAGGTTTGCATTTTTGCACATATTTTTTATTTTTAATAAAGTAGCGCCACAAGCACAACCAACATCTAAAAAGTTTAACCCACCATTTATATTATTTAAATCTAAAGGCAAAAAACTTAATAAATCATATCTAATAAATAAAGAGTAATCCCTGTTAAACCCCCATTTTTTTTCAAATTTTAAACTATTTCTTTTTAAAATTTCTAAAAATTTTTTTTGACTTTCTAAATCATTGCTAAAAGTTTTGCTACCATGATGATGAATAAATGTGTCTCTACATAAAATTAATTTATAACCAGCACAAAAAATTCTTAGGGAAAGGTCATCATCTTCATAATTACCAGGAGAGAAATCTTCATCAAAATAGCCAATTTGTTCTAAAACATCCCTTCTTACTAACATGCAAAAACCAATTAAGTTTATTCTTTCTTCCCATAAATTTTTATCTGAAATATTAAACTGACGTGCAAATATCTGCATTTCTTCAATATTGCTATACGTTGTTTTTATAGCTTGGTAGTTTGAACAATAATTAGTCACTGGGCCAACTGCACCTATATTTTCAGAACTGTTTAGACAGATTAATAAGTTGGTTAACCAATTAGTAGTTACAATTGTATCATTATTTAAAAAGTATATTATCAAATGAAGAGGCAACAATCCCTTGGTTACAGCCTTTAGGAAAGCCAAGATTTTCTTTATTTTCTATTAGTTTTATTTGAATTGATTTATGATTTTCAATAAAATTTTTAACATAATAAACAGTTTCATCAGTTGAACCATTATCTACAATAATTATTTCATATAAATCCTTTGGGGTATAAAGAATTATAGAATCAAGACATTGCTTTGTATATTCTAAATTATTGTAGGTAACAATAACTATACTGACTTTACTTATTTTTGGGCTACTCATTTTTTTATAAATTGTTCTTTTATAAATTTAATAGATTTAAAGTTTTTTGTCATACATTGGCGGGTTAATTGTTTTATCAAAGTTAAAACTCAAATTAGTATTATATATATTATGTAGCTTCCTATTTAAATTTATTTTTTGTTTGTCAAAAATTAAATTATTTAAATTTGTTTTAAGTATCTCATTATTTTCTTTTTCTATTGAATATATTTCTATAAATAACTTTTTCAGATTATCTTTTAACTGATCATCAAAATATTTACTTTCCATTAATTTTCTAATTTCAGTGTCTAAAACATTTACAACTCTTTTCTTTTCAATATCTAAGCTGTTATATCTTTCTATATCATCTCTATATAACTCTTTTTTCTGTTCCAAAGTTATTTTTTTTAAATTAAATAATTCTCTCAAAACTGTTTTCATACTTTCTTACTTTTATAATTTTATGCTTTTATAATTTTAATTTTTATAATTAATTTTTATATTTAAAAAACTTAATGTGCCTTAATAATAAAAAAATTAAACAAACTTGCTTTTTTTACAGCCTTTTATCCCTGATTTCAACCCATGCAGATTTTAAATTTAATAACATTTCTTTAACTTCTAAAAAAGGCTGTTTATCTTTTTTAGCATTACCAATAACTAATCTGAATATTAAAAAATTATATATATCAAATAAATTTTTAGCAATTTCACCACCTTTTTCCATATCTAAAGCAAAAATTAGTTCTCTAAGCAGAGCTTGTGCTTTAATGCTATTTGTATGCACACCTTCAAAATTATTGATATCGATATTCATTAAACACCTTTCAATAAAACTAATAATACCGTCATAAGCTAAAATTATTAATTCTAGTTTGCTACAACTTTTAATTTTTACTTCATTATATTGTTGATATGGTGTTTTTACTGTCATCTTATTTCCTTATATTTTATTTCTTTACACCTTAAAAAAATTTAACAAATCTTTCTTAAAAAATATTAATAAATCTAAATATTAACGCCATGAACTAATTATCAACTGAAGCCAATTAAGTTGATTACCTGAAGAGAAAAAAGCAGACTCCATATTTACATATTTATTTTGCAATGCTTTTTCTCTAAGTTCCAGTCTTTTACTTATGCTATCAATTCTATCTTGGAGCATTTTTATTTCTGTTTCAATCGATTTGGATTTCTCACTAAAAATTCCGTCTGAACTTTTTGTAAGATTGTATAAATAGTCATTTAGCCTTACAGCAATACCATAATCATTTGGGTTTAAATTTTCAACGCCATAGTTTTTTGTAAATACGTCAATCACCCCTTGAAAATTTGTATTTAGAGCTTCATTTAATTTAGCATCGTCTACTTTAAGCTTTCCCATAAGCATAGATGTATTGTCACCAGTAGTTGAATATTGATACTTTGTAATACCTATTTCACTTAGCTCATTTAAATCTTCACTTAGACCATTTACATTTTCAATAATAATCGAATTTAAGCTGCTTTTAATGTTGTTCAGCATGGAATCACCATTTAGCAATCCTTGGTACTTTTCACTTTGGGTTTTAATAGGATAAATTCTTTTTTCAGTAATTTTAGTATGTATTAAATCTATAGTACTGTTATACTGGTCAACAAAACTTTTTATTTTACTGCTAATAGATGCTAAGTTCTTACTAATTTTAATTTCAGTTGAACCTGTTTTTATTATTTCCAAAGAACCACTGTCAAAAACATTAGAAATTAAATTAGATGATGATGTAATTACCTGACCATCAACAGTTACAGAAGCATCCGATGCTTCTAAAAAGACATTTTTAATTGTTAAGTCGTTATTTAATATTCCTAGGTCAATTAATATGTTATTATCATCAACTAAACTTATTTGATTTGCTGAACCTGTGTTAATACTTTGCAAACGCAAAACGTTATCAACTATATTTGCTCTAACATTTATATTTTGAGCATTGTTAATTTTATCACGGATTGTTGTTAAAGAATCTTCACTGCTAATTTCAATATCTATGCCATTTATTTTAATTGTTCCACTATTAAGATTTAATGCCTCGGTTGACGAACTTTGTTTATCAGATCCAATGGTATGAGCTTTTGCAACATTATTTACTGTAATATTATATTTGCCCTCAATAGTATTAGAATTTGTATTAAAAATTACAATATCACTTTGTGAATAGCTAACATTAAAAACATTAAAGCTAGAACTTTTTGAAAGATCGGACGCTAAATTTTTGAGATTTTTAAGCCTATTTAATACATCGTTGTAAATTTCTTTTTTCTTATTTAATAGATCTTTTTTTTCTTCAATATTTTTAATAGGTTTTCTTTCAACTGCTAATAAAGAATTTATTAATTCAGCCGTATCAATATTGCTAAATAACCCTGAAACCTGCATATAAACCCCCTTTCTTAATTTTTTATATCATAGCTATTTAAATTGCTTGAATTATTTAATGAATGTTTCAGCATAATAGATGCCAAGCCAGCTTTTGCTCTAAAATTATTTTTATCTAATTCAAGCGCCAGCTTGTAAAAATTAAGTGCTTCATCATCAATTTCTAATCTTTTTAAGCTATTTGCTAAATTAATATAATAATCTACTTTTTTATTATCCAAATTAATTGCTTTTGTAAAATAAAGAGCTGAATTTAAAAAATCACTTAAAGCAAAATAACAAAGTCCAGTAATATTGTATATTTCTGGATCATCAATTCCAGATGAAATAAATTTTAAAGATTTTTTTATAGCATCTTCAAAGTTATTAGTTAGATATAGTGTGTGTAATAAATAGTATTTATTTTCAATATTGCTATTTTCTTTATCTAACAGCTCTGCATATGAAAAAGTTTCAAATGCGTTTAAATATTCCTTTTTAAATAAATAAATTTTTCCTAAATTAACATATGTCTCGACACAATCTGGATAAATTTCCTTTGCTCTTTTAAATAAAGCTATTGCTTCATCAATTTTAGCTAGCCCCATTTTTGCAGTTGCTAAATTATGTAAAACCTGCCAATTGTCTTGACAAATATTAGATAATTTTTCAAAAATATTTTCCGCTTTAATATAATCTTTTAAGCATAAATTTGAATAACCCCATTTATTTAATGAATCCCTATCTGATTTATTATCTTTACTAAAATAATTTGAATAAAATTTATCAGCCTGTGTGTAATCTTTTTGTTCAAAATAAAAATTAGCTTTAAAGAGATTTTCCTTTTCTTTAAGACTTTTTTCATAATTTTCGAATATTTCCTTATCTTCAAAATTATCTTTTTGAGTTTCTAGAAATCTTTTAGCAATTCCAGTAAAACCTAAATTATTTAATTTAGTATAAATGCTAAAAATTATTTGCAAAGAATATTTAACATTTTTAACTATATCTATTAATCTTGAAAGCAAACTAATCTTATTTGCTTCATAATAAGCTGCAATTAAATTTAAAACTATTTCACCTGAGTATTTATTAATTTTAAAACCTTTCCTTAAATTTTTTATTGCTAGCTTATAATTTTTTAAATTCAAGTAGCAAAGCCCTAACATATTTAAGGTTTTCCATGACCTTATAGCTAAATCTAAAGTTCCTCCTAATATTTTATTTTCCAAGTTATCCTGCAAAATTTTATTAAGGTTTATAATGGCATTTTTGTAGTCTCCTAAATAATATTGTGCTAATCCCTTATTAAATAAAGCCTCAGTAAAGTTTTTATTTATTTCTAGAGCTTTATTTGCAGCAAGTATCGCTTCATTATAATTACCAAGCTGTATATATGTTGAAGACAAGGCTGCAAGACCAAAAATATAAAAAGGATCATAATTGTTTTTATTATTTTGCTTTTCCTGAAGCAATAAAAAATTTTCAACAGCCTTTTCAAATAAGCCCATATTTTTATACTGTATGCCTAAATTGTAATAGTTAAAACTATTATTTGGGTCTTCATCAACTGCCCTTAATAATAAATTAAGATTTCTATTTAATTTACCTTTTCTGTCAATTTCACTTTGTAAATAACCACTATGATAAACTGTTACATCTGCAAAGTAACTAACAGGCTTAATTTTTTCATCTAAAAATATCAAATTTTCATGTATTTTGCCTGTAAACCTGTAATTAGGGTTATTTGTCCAAATTCTTGTAAAATAATGCTCAACAGAGTAATTTCTCTCTAGTTCATTATTAGTAAAGTTTATAATTTTTACAAAATATGAATGCGGATAAGAAGGTTTTTTTAAACTTTTAAAAAATTTTAAGCTATCTTTATCTAAATATTCATCAGCATCTAAAAATAAAATATAATCACATGTTGCATTTTCAATGGATTTATTGCGTGCTGAAGAAAAATCATTATCCCATTTATGAAAAATAATTTTTGCGTTATAATCTTCAGCAATTTTAATTGTATTATCAGTAGAACCTGTATCTACTATTACTATCTCTGAAACTATATCTTTTACGCTATTAAGACATCTGGCAAGATTACTTTCCTCATTTTTAACAATCATACAAAGTGAAACTGTAGCCTTCTCAATATTATCAAACAATGTTAAAAGATATTCTAAACCTTTCGTATTTTTGGCAATTTTTTTGTTTATTTTTAATTGATTTTCTAAATGGCTTTTAACTTTTGCTAAATTCTGTATAGCCTGATTATCATTATCTTTTAAAATAATTAGCTTATTTAAAAATGCAAGAGCAATATCAAATTCTTTTAAATTTATTAAAGAAAAAATCATCAAATTTAAAATTTCTGTATTATATTTTCCTAATTTAAGTAAAAAATCATAACTTAACTTCAATATCTCTTCATATTTTTCATTTTTAATAAGTGAGTCTATTTTTTCTTTAAAATGATCTATATTAATATCACAATAATTTTCTTCTTTATTAAAATTTTTAAAATTATCTTTTTTTTCAATAACCAATTAACTCTCCTTTTTATTAATTTTTAAAAATATATTTAAAAAGATTGTGTCTTAATTTTTTATCTTAAGTTTATCATTAGTCAAGTAATTTATAATAATGTTTATAAAAGGTGTTTACTATATGAAAAATTATAGTTTAATATCAAATAAAGTTATCGGGAGCTTTGATAAAAGCTCCCGATATACTCACAAAATAAACAATTATCTTAACAGCTGCAGTACCATTTGTGGCGCAACATTTGCTTGTGCAAGCATAGCAACACCAGCCTGAAGCATTATCTGGTTTTTCGTATAATTTGTCATTTCAAACGCCATATCAACATCTCTAATTCTGGATTCAGAAGCACTTAAGTTCTCTGATGCAACCGTTAAATTATTAATAGTATGTTCTAATCTGTTTTGTGCAGCACCTAATGTTGATCTCTGGCTTGCAACATTTGTTATTGCAGCATCAATTAATCCAATTGCAGTATTTGCACCAGCAACAGTAGATACATCAACAACATTTACACCAAGAGACGTTGTGTCCATTGGACTTATACTGAAAGAAGTTGTCTGGTTTGCATTAGCACCAATATGGAAACTAAATGACTGAGCTGTATTGTATGCTGCTGTTGCAACAAGTACAGCATTTCCAGTAGATGTATTACTAGCTATAGTAAACTGAATTCCGTTTACAGTTGCATATACAGTTGCTGTCTGGTCTGAACCAGATGCTACAACATTTGTCCCTAAAAGAATAGTGTAGTCAAAACTATTGCTAGCATTAGTTACTAATACTGTATAAGTAGCATTTGTAACTGCTGAAGCGTTAACTATAGTTGCGCTAACACCAGTTCGTTCAGTAGAAAATGCAATAGAAGGAGCTACTGGTTGCCCTGAAAGTAACGATTGGGTATTAAACTGGGTAGTTTCTGCAATTCTGTCAAGTTCTGATATAAGCTGATTTACTTCTGCAGAAATATTTTGTCTGTCTGCTGATGTTATAGAACCATTTGCTGCCTGAACTGCAAGTTCTCTCATCCTGATAAGAATGCCTGAAGCTTCTTGTAATGCACCTTCAGCAGTTTGTATTAAAGAAATACCATCTTGTGCATTTCTTTGTGCTTGATTTAGACCTTTTATCTGTGCTCTGATTTTTTCAGAAATTCCAAGACCTGCTGCATCATCAGCGGCTTTATTTATTCTTAAGCCTGATGAAAGTTTTTCCAGTGATTTTGAAATGTTATTACTAGTATTTGCTAAGTTTCTGTTAGCAATTAGTGCAGAAATATTCTGATTGATCCTTAAAGACATTTTTTACTCCTTTCTTCCTTGATTTTCTAAAAAAGAATAAGCCTCCATGCTTCTAAGTTCTCTTTAAAATGTTTATAGTGGTAAAAGAGAAATACCACTACCAAATTTTACATAGACCTCCTTTCTTACTAATTTAAATTATTTTATTAAATAAAATATAAATTATATAGTTAATTAAATAATTAAAATAATTTTATAAACTTCTATAAATAATATCGGAAGAAAAATAAATAAACTTTAACAAAAATTTTGAATTTTTTGGGTCACTGAATATATATGTGTTTAAAAAGTATTTGTATAAAAATTATATGTTTAAAAATAGGTGAGATAGCAAATAATAAACTTTTTAAATTTATAAATTATAAAATTTATAAAATATGAAATAGGGATGTTTTATTTAACTTAAAAATTAAATACTTTGAGTTAAATACTTAAATATTTTTGCATAATTCTTCTAAAGAGTCTTTGTCTATTTCAGAGGCTTTAATATTTTGTTGAACCACTTTTGTATAGAGTTCGTCACGAAAAACAGTTATTTCTTCAGGTGCAAGAACACCTATTTTTACTTTGTCTCCTCTAACATCAAGTACTTTTATTCTAATATTATCACCAATTACAATACTTTCATTAATTTTTCTGCTTAAAACTAACATAAAAATTATGGATATTTTTATTAAATTAATATTTTTTTACTTTTTATCATTTTTAACTATTGTTTTAATTTTATCAGTATCAATTTTTATAACACTAAAAATATAATGCTTTGTACTAAATTCACTATTATATAAAATTATTTGTTTTCCTAAAAGCTTTTTTGAGTTAATTATTATAGGACTTAATAAATTTAAGCTCGTTTTAGTTAAATCTGACGGAACTGAAACTATAGTAAGCATAATGAGTTCATCTTTCTCTTCAACCTTTAAATCTTTTATTTCTTCATTATTAATTTTTGGTTTGTAATCTTTAAAAAAATACCATGGATCACATACTACAAAAGCTAATGAAGGGTCATCAATTGACTGCAGCCATTTTAGTGGAGAGTTTTCAATAAAATCCAGCAAAACATACTTTGTATTTGTTTCAAATCCAATTATACCATAAGGAAAATTTATAATCCTGTCTTCTTCAAATTCAACTTCACCAAATCTTGTAGTATTTATTTTCATAAAAATTCGCCCTCTTTACAATTACCATAAGAATTATAAAACTTTTCTTAATTTAAAACTATCTTATTTTAATTATTTTAAGAAATCTAACAAACTTTGAGGAAATATACGCCCTGCTAAATTAAGTGATGTTAAATAAACAGTTTCTGCTTTTTTAAGCTCCATAACAGTATCAGCAACATCAATATCTTCTACTATGGATATGTTTTTAGTTATATTTAAAATTTCGCTTTCATGCTGTTTTTTGGTTAATTCAAGTCTTGTAACTTTAGCACCTATCTCAGAAATAAGATTCTGAATATTTACTGTTGCCCTATCAATCTGAGATAGTATTTCTGTTCCTATGATTTCAGTATTTCCACTTTGTAAAGCTTCTTCTAAATTGCTAATTATCTGAAAAACATTAGGATCGCTTGATATTTTGTTATCAATATTAAATATCCTTTTACCGTCAATATTAATACTTATATTAGAGTCAAATGATACCAGTCTTAACATCAAGCCATCATTACCTAAATAATTCACTATGCCTGAAACTTCTTCAAAAGGTTTTTGCATTGTATTTAATCCAGCAAAAAGATAATTACCAAGATATTGTGCATTTGCATCTTCTAACAATTTGTTCTTTAATTGATTTACTTGTAAAAACAAAGCATTCAAACCATCTTGATTTAATGCGCCATTGCCAGCTTGAACGCAGATACTTCTAATTGAAACAAGGGTACTATTTATTTCAGATAAATTATTCTCAGTAGCTTCAAGCCACCCTAAAGAGCTGTCTATAGTTTTAATAAACTGTTCATGTTGGCTTTTTTTTGTTTTCATTATATTAATTTGTGCAGTATTTATTGGATTATCTGATGGCTTGGTTATATTTTTACCAGCAGATAATTTATCTTGAATATTTTGTAATTTATTTAAATTTTTTTGGATACTATTTGAAACTGAGTCTACTAAACTGTTAAAAGTTATCTTCATACTATCACCTTTGTCTGCCAATTAAATTTATAAATTTGTCAATAAATTTAACATGTATATTAAATGTATCTTAAATGTATCTTAAACATATCTTAAAACATTCCTTATCTTTTTTCTAAGAAATCGCCTCAACTTATTAATGTAGCTTTAAAAATAAGCTATGCTTTTAAAAATTATACATAACAAAAATTAAACCTAACTTATATCTTTTATAATTGTTTCAAAAAGACTATCCATTATATTAATAACTTTAGCTGCAGCATTATAAGAATGCTGATATTTTAACATATTAACAAGTTCCTCATCTAATGAAACACCTGATATGCTTTCTTTTCTTAAGTTAATTTTATTAATTAAAAGATTAGAGTTTTCATTTTCACGAAGACATTGTTGTGATTCAACTCCTATTTTAATTATCATATTATTGTAAAACTCATCAGATGTAACCGTTCCAGATTCTAATAACTTTAAATTTCTTAAGTTAAGTATTAAAACAACATTTGTATTATCACCAGGCTGAGCTGGGTTAGTAGCAGCAGCTATAAGATTTAAATTCTGGTCTATTTCAGGATTTACATCCATGTTAGTAATATCAGAACCTATGAAAAAATTATAACCTGTGCTAACCCCGTCTAACCCATAGCCGCTACTATGAATTGAATTTGTCTGCTCTATAAAAAATTTCGCCAAACTGTTAAGCCTATTCATAATTTCAGGAATATAATTGTCCCTGAAATTTACAAGTGAGTAAATCTCTCCATTTCTAATCTCAGCTAATCTTTCGGTATCCTTCCACTGAACATCATAGACCCCTGTATGAGGGTTTAATTTTGCCTCAAGATCAAAGGAATTATTTTCTCTAACAACAGCTGTTCCACCAATAAAAATATTGACCTGATTAAAGTTTGAATCTTTAACATCTATATTTATTAATTTACTTAATTTGTTTATTAGCAAATCTCTTCTATCCATTAAATCATTGGGATTATCGCCACTAATTGAAACTCCCTTTATTAAGCTATTTAAATCTTTTATTTGGCTAGTTAAATTATTAATCTCTTCTACTTTAATTCTTACTTCAATATTTAAATCTTTTTTTAAATTATTTAACTTATTATAATTACTTTTTAGTAAATTACATAATCCTTTAGAGTTTTCAACTAAGTTTTTTCTGACAGAGTAATTTTCTGGCAGGCTTTCTAATTCCTTCCAAGAGTTCCAATAAGTATCAAGAGCTTGTCTAATTCCATTTTCAGTTGGCTCATTGAAAATTGCTTCAATATTTTCAAAAATTTTCAGTCCTTGCTCCCATTTTCCATTATTTTGTATTTCTTGGTTTAATTCCCTCTCAATATAATGATCATGCATTCTTCTTATTTCAGTTACCTCAACTCCTGAGCCTAACTGTCCAGAAGTAATAAGCCTATTTATTGCAGGTGTTCCTTCAGGTTGAGTAGTGCGTAAAACAGCTTCCTGCTTCTTATAACCATCAGTATTAATGTTAGCAACATTATGGCTTATAACTTCTAATGCTTTTTGGCTTGCAGTTAAAGCCTTAACACCAATTGTAAAACCAAAAAATGATGAGCTCATTTTTAACCTTTATTTTAAAAAACTTTATTAATTAAAATATTTTTACTCATTTTATTTTCTATAAAGCCTTCTTGTGAATATACATCTGCATTGAACTTTTTAAATAATAAATCAAAATAAGCTTTTATGTTTTTACGACCTTGTTCTATTAAGAAAATATTACTGTTGTTTATTTCACTTATTTGTAAAATTATTTCTTTAAGTCTTTTTGTCTTTTTCACTAATAATTCAAAAGTATATGTTGGTAAATTTTTAAAATCTTCCATTCTGTCAACCTCATTTTTGTTATCCATTTCATCCTTGTTCGTTTTATCACTTAACATACCTTTGGTTGATTCTTTTATTATATTACTATTTAAACTTTCAAGATTACCTACAAGCTCTTCACTTAAAAAAGAAATTACTGAATTATTTTTATTATTTTCAATTCTTTTAATTTGTGAAATAATATCATAGTCACCAGTCTTAGTCTTATTTACAAAGTTCATAAGCCATGTTAAATTTTTTGCAGATAAGCCTAACTTTTTTAAAATTTCTGCCCTTTTATTATCCAATTCTTTTGCTTCTTCGGAAAGTTTATTCAAATTTAATAATAATGGTTCAAGATCTAGCTCTCTATTTTGTACTAAAAGGGATTGTTTTTCTTTGACTAAAATTAATATTTCCTCATATAAATTAATTTCTTTATTTAAACATTCAATTAATTTATTTATAAGTTCTATTTTAGTCAAAGATTTATCAGAATCACGTTGTTTCTCCATAATAACCACCCTAATTAACTAAATTTTTAATAATTTTTAAATATATTTATCTTCAGTATTTTTGTCTTAAATATTTGACTTAAATATTTTTATCTTCAAAAACTTTTACCAAGTTGTTGGCAGTTATCTGCTCATAGATTGAATCAGCAATACCTAATTCAATACTTTCTGAAATTTTTGCTGCAATCTCTTCATTAAAATAGTCCTGCCATATTATTCTTTCAAACCCAATATCTTCACTAAAAAACTGAGTGGAATTAAACATACAGCTTACAAGGTATTTTAAAAAAATTTTTTCAAATTCTTTTCCAACCTGCTTTATCTTTTCTTCTTCAGTTGAATTTCCAACAGAATAAGAATAAATTTTTTTATTTAAATAATTATTAATAGTCCATTTAGAATTATCTAAATATCTTTGCTCTTTTACACTTATATCATTTATAAAGTTAATACTGTTAATATTATTTTCATTCATAATAATACTTTTAATTATAATTAGTTTAGAACTAATAAATAACCAATAACCTAAAAATATAGCTTAAAATTTAAATAGCATAAATATTAATATAATGCTACTATATAAAATGCTACTATATAATTAAATAATTTATTATTTAAATCTAATATTTATTCCTTTTACAATACCTATTATAATATTTTATCTATTCTATTTTACCTTTTTTATATTATATATATTATACGTTATATATTATACGTATTTTTTAGCTTATTATCTTAAATTGTTCCTAACTTGCATCATTTCATCAGAAGTTTTAACAGCTTTAGAACTAATTTCATAAGCCCTCTGAGCTGCAATCATATTTACCATTTCTTCGATTACATTTACATTGGACATTTCTTTAAAACCTTGTAAAATAGAGTAACCTTGATTTAATTGAATTGGCGCACCTGATGCGACAGTTTCAATATAAATATTATCAGAAAGACTTTGCAGCCCAGAAGGATTTATAAAATTATATATTATTATTTTACCAACTCTAATCTGTTCTTCAGAACCTAATGGTGTTATATAAATTTCACCATTTGTAGTTATAGTAATATCTTCAAATGACTGTTTAATATTTATTGGAGGCTGAAGTTTATATCCTTGAACATTTACGATATTACCATTAGCATCAATCCTAAAAGAGCCATCTCTAGTATAGCCAGTCTTTCCATCTGGCAGCAATACCCCAAAAAATCCATCACCTTCAATTGCTAAATCCAATGGATTTTCACTACTTTGAAGAGTTCCTTGAGTAAAAATTTTTGTAACACCTGATGTCTTTGAACCAAGCCCAATGAATGAATTTAAATCAACTCTATTAATGTTTTCCTGATTTTGAATATTGTTTTGATTTTGAACATTGTTATTCAAATTAATTTGTGCAGTATTGTTTTGAAAATAAACATCTGTAAAATTTATTTCGCTTTTTTTATAGCCAGGCGTATTTATATTGGCTAAATTATTAGATATAACATCGACATTTATTTGCTGATTTATCATGCCTAATGCAGATATATACAAACTTTTCATTTTACCTACCCCCTAAAAGCAAATACTTTCCTTAAAATTCTTACAAATCTTATAAATCTACGAGTAATTTCATATAGAAAATCATCAAAATTAATTTAATTTACCAACACTATTAACTGATTTCGATAAGGTCTCATCCTGCATTTTAATAACCTTTTGATTTATTTCATATGAACGCATTATTGCAATCATATCAGCCATCTCATATATACCATTTACATTAGATGTTTCAAGAAATCCTTGCTTTATATTAACCCCTTGTTCATTTTGGGGCTGTATCTGGTTATTAAATAAAAAATATGAATCGTTTGTAACTACCAAGTTTTCAGGCTTATCAATGGCAGCTATTTTTAACTTGTCAACAAATTGATTGTTTGCATAAACATTGCCGCTTGAATCAACTACAAAACTCTCGGGAGTTAAAATTTTTATATAACCTTTCTCACCTAAAACTTTATAACCATCTAAGTTAACAAGAATCCCATCACTATCTAATGTAAACGAGCCATTCTTTGTTAGCAAATTATTTCCTAAGTTATCTTCCAAAATAAAGAAATTATTATTATTTATAGCAAGGTCAAAAGGATTTTGCGTGAGCCTTAAAGAACCATTTGTTAAATCAACAGAGACTTTATCAATTATCAAACCTTTAGAAACTGAACCTATATAATTACCTTCATTTATAGATTTTATCTGCATGTCTTTATAATTTACAAAGACAATGCTTCTTTTCTTAAAGCCAATTGAATTTATATTAGCTAAATTGTTGGATAAGACTTCCATTCTTTTTTGGTCCACATTCATCCCTGAAGTGGAAAAATATATTCCACTTATCAATTTAATCTTATCCTTAATAAATTATTCTGCTACCCTAATACAATAATTATTCCTTTTATAAAATATATCGGATTATTTTATAAAAATCTTAAATGTTATATTAATAAAATTAAATAATAATTTAGTTATACTTTTATTTATTTTAATGTATTAATTATTCTATATCAATTATTCTATATTTGTTATGTTATATTAAGTTTTAGGCTATAGATTTAATTATTTCTGAAGTTTCTATTACCATTGATACACTGCCGTCCCCTAAAGTTGTTGCACCTGAAATAAACTTAGAATTAGTTAATGATGTATCAAGGGTTTTAATAACTATTTCTTCTTTGCCAATTATTCTTGTTACTAAAAGACCTACCTTTTCTCTTTCTGAATCTAAAACAATTAAGTAGTTTTTATCTTTCGTTTTCTTATAATCAATTTTAAATAACTCTTCAAGTTTTACTACTGAAATTATTTCATTATTTATATTAATTACTTCTTTTTGCCTAACTGTTTTTATTTCATTGTCATAAACTTTTACCACATTTGTTACTGACGTTAAGGGCAAAGCATAGATTTGGTTGTAAACTTCCACTATTAATGCCTGCATAATCTCTAAGGTAACAGGAATTTTTAAAAGTATAGTTGTGCCCTGGTCAATACTGCTATACACATCAATTGAGCCTCTTAATTTACTTATATTTGATTTTACTACATCCATCCCTACCCCTCTGCCTGAGATTTCTGAAACTTGCTGTGCAGTACTAAAGCCTGGCAGGAAAATAAGATTATAAATAAAAGATTTATCTTTTTTTTCAGCATCAGACTCAGATATCAAATTCTTTTCAATAGCTTTCTTTAAAATCTTTTCATCATCAAGTCCCTTACCATCATCTTTTACCTCAATTATTATATTATTACTTTTCTGGTATGCATTAAGCATTATTTTACCAGTTTCAGGTTTGCCTTTTTTCTTGCGCTCATTAGGCATTTCAATTCCATGGTCAACTGCATTTCTAATTAAATGCAGTAACGGGTCATTTAATTCCTCTGCAATAGATTTATCAAGTTCAGTATCTTCTCCGTTAGTAATTAGTTCTATTTTTTTCCCAGTATTTTTTGCAAGGTCTCTAACAAGTCTAGGGAATCTTCCAAACAACCTACCAATCGGCATCATTCTTACCTTCATTAAAGATGTATGGATATCAGTAGTAAGCAAATCAAAATTATTAGTAATTTCAGTAAGTTTTTTTGTTATTACATCATTTTCTATAAAATTCTCCAAATATTTACTAATTTGTATAAGTCTATTTCTAGCCAAAACAAGCTCACCTACATCATTCATAAGCTTATCAAGTCGCTTTACATCTACACGCATTGTAGTCTCAGCTTTAACATCAGCTTTTTTTTGTTTTTTAAGAAGTTCGTCAAGCTTTTCTCTTGAAATCTTGCCTTCACTTATTAAAATTTCTCCTAATTTTGTTAATTCATCTTGCTTAGCTAAAGCTTCTACAAGTTCCTCTTTTTTTATAATGCCTTCTTCTACAAGTATTTCACCAATTTTTTTATCTTTATATTTGTCATCCTCACCTTCAGTCTTAGCATCTAATGGGTTATCTATTGAAGTATTATTTTCATTACTATTACCAGTTTTATTGTTTACTAGACTATCATCTGTAGGCTCAATATCAGCTTTTTTATCTACTTGACTTGCTTTTATTAACTTTTCAATCTTTGCCTTACTTTCCTCTATATTAATATTAGAATCAAATCCATTTTCAACATCTTGTATAAGTAGTTTTATTAAATCAATTGATTCCAGAATAATATCCATCACTTGCTCATCAATTAATAATTTTTTTTCCCTCATCAAATTTAATGCATTTTCAAGCTCATGAGTAAAATTTGAAATTTTTTCTAAACCCATAAAAGACGAAGTACCTTTTATTGTATGAACAGCTCTAAATACATTATTTAAACAATCACTATTATCAGGTTCTTTTTCTAAGATTAATAAATTTTTATCAACATTTTCAATCAGTTCCTTAGCTTCAATTAAAAAATCGTTGATAAAATCTTTCATTTCAGGGTTTATAAAATCACTCATGCACATCACCTTAAAAAAATTAATAAATTAAGTTTTAAAAGTAAAAATTTAGAATAAAATTTATAACTAGTAATTTCATAGAATAGAACAATTTAATTTAGCCTGATTTTCTAATTAACTCCTTTATATTATCTTTTAGTTCTTCTGCAGGCAAAGGCTTAATTAAATACACATTTGCCCCTGCTTCTAAACACTTCTGTCTTTCAATTTCGTTTTTTTCAGTTGTAAGCATTATTATTGGTATTTTACTATAAACTGTACTAGACCTTATTGTATTTACTAATTCTAACCCAGTCATTTTTGGCATATTTAAATCTGCAATTATTAAATCTACGTCGTTGACAACTATTTTTTCTAATGCCTCTATGCCATTTTCTGCTTCTATACAATTAAATTCATTATTATGTAAAATATTTATTATCAATTTCCTCATTACTCTTGAATCATCAACTATTAATATATTAATCAAATGCTCCTCCTTAAAATTAAATTAAATTAAATTAAACTGAATTGAATTTAATTGAATTGAATTAAATTATTTATTTTTCTGTTTTAATGTTCCTAATTTAATAGATAATTTTTTTATAATTTTATTTTTTAAAAAAATTATTGAAAAAATAATTTAAAAAATAAAATTAAAAAATCTTAATAATTTTTACACCTCCTTTTTATAAACTAAAGCTTTTTGGAATAGCACCAGCTTAAAAGCTGATGTTATACCGTGCAATGATTCAGAATGTCCTAAAAAAAGATAGCCATTTGGTTTTAATAAGTTATAAAAACTATCTAAAACCTTTTTCTTTGCATTTAGATCAAAATAAATCAAAACATTTCTGCAAAAGATGATATCAAAAGATGGCAAAAGAGATAAATCATTATTGTCAAGAAGATTAAGCTTTTTAAACTTTACGTTTTGTCTATATTGGTTTTTTATTTCGTATTCCTTTTCTGAAATTTTATTAAAACATCTTGATATAATTTTAGGGTCAGTGGTTCTTAAAGAATATTCACCATATACGCCTTTAATTGCTTTATTTAATACTGACTGGCTTATATCTGTTGCTAATATATCAAAATACCAGTTATTGTAACTTTGATTATTTTTATTATTTCCTTTATTCTCAGTAGACTTTAATGATTCAAAATAATCATTTAAAACTATAGATAAGGTGTAAGGCTCTTCACCTGAGGAACATCCTGCACTCCAAACTTTTAAATATTTTAGACCCAAATTATTTCCTCTTGATATTATCTCATCTAAAATCTCTTCCTTTAAAACTGTAAATTGGGGTTCATTTCTAAAAAAAGAAGTTTCATTTATTGTAATATAATCATAAAGAACAGTTATCTCCTGATCTTTTTTTTCGTTATATTTGAGGTAATAAATATAATCAGATACACTTCTTAGATTAAGATGGGCCATCCTTTCGATAACTTTATCTTCAATAAGGTATTTTTTCTCAATTCTAAAATAAATACCACATTTATCATAAATAAAATCCCGCAAAAAGCAAAACTCCTCGTCTGTAATTATTCTCTTTTCATTTTTTGTTTTTTCAATTTCTATATACAAGTTAATCCCCAACCTAATAGTTATTTGTAATAAATTAAATCAATTAATTTAATTATAAAATAAATATTTACAAACTTAACAATCAAAATAATTCTTCTTAAAAAAAGTCATTTTTAAAATTATTTACAACTTCATCACTTTTTTCTAGCTCATCATCTATTTCAAATAAAATTCTTTCAATATCAAAATCTTTAATTAAACAATTTTCTACTAATATTTTCCAAGCTTTTAAATCAAAAATATTTAACCCACTATGCGGAAATGTTAGCCACTCTTCTCTTAAATTTGTCAAAATATCAGCAATACTTACGACACAAATAAGCAAAATATTTTTGTTCTTTTCATCAGGACAGTGGTGAAAATTTATAGCATCAATTAGTTCTTCTGGAAAGTTCCAACTTTTTGCGATATAGCCTCCTATATATGCGTGGTCTGTGCCTAATTCTTCAGCTTCAACCTCAAATAAATTTTTATTATCTTGCTTTGCTCTTTCAACTGCTAAGTTAAATTCATAATGAAAATATTGGTCTAAAAATATTTTACCAATATCATGTAAAAGCCCTGCAATAAATGGGCTTGTCTGGAAATTTAGTTTAAAAACTTTTGTAAGAATTTCTGCTGTTCTGCCAGTTACTACAGAATGTTTTAAAAAAGCAATCTTATCAAAAGAGAATTTAGTTTTTTTTGGGAAAAGTTTTATAATGGACAACGTAAAAATTAGATTTTTTATTTCCCTTAAACCAAGTAAAATAATTGCTTGCTCAAGAGAGCCCACTTTTCTTTTTAAGGCATAAAAAGCAGAATTCGAAACTTTCAATATTTGGGCTGTAAGAGATGGGTCTTTTGAGATAAGATTGGCAAGTTCTTTTATTGATGTCTCCTCATCAATAGTATAACTCATAAGCTCTATTGCCAGCCCTGGCATTACAGGCAAATTTTTTAAATTATATAATTTTGTAAAAATGTTTTGTTTTAATAATTGTACTTTTTCTTCCATTAATTTTAAATTTGTTTTTTGCTAAAATTTTAAAATTCCAACTTATAAATCAGCAAAGAAAAAATAATAATATACTTCTTACATAATTTAATTTAATATAGAATTAAATTAATAAAAAAATTAATAACTTCAAAAATTTTAATTATTACTTTATAAATTATTCATTATTGCTAAAGATTTCATCCAATATTAGTCCAAAATCTATATTCTCATGTTTTGATAATGCTTCTATAGCTGTTGCTTTTACTAAAGGGTGATAACTTTGCACATTTTCTTTAAGTAGTTTTACTATTTCTTTGTCAGACTTAATTTCAAAATTTGATAATAATTTTATTGCCTGAGAAATATTCCAAGGATTTTTGTCTGTCTTAATAACATTTATTAAAAAATCAATTAAAATTCTACTTTTAATGTTGCTAATATTATAAAAAATATTATCGACATTAATTTTATAATTTAATATATCTATAATAGTTCTATTAAAGTTTGTCATTAAATCCTCGCTAAAAACATTGGCATTTTCAATTAATTTAAATAAGCAATTTAGCTCACAATGGTTTTTAAAAACTTCTAGAACCTCTATCTTTACATAATCTGGTAGATTTTTAATTATAGGCAGTATTTTAATTAAGATATTTTTAGAGCCTTTTTTATTAATAGCTTCCATAATGGAAAATGAAATCCAAGGTTGATTTTCAGTTTTGAGCAAGTCTACCAAAAAATCAACATCAAAATTAATTTCAGAGTCAGCTAAGGAATTTATCGCAGAGTGTTTAATATTTTCATTTTTATCTAGCAAAGCTATTTTTAGCAGATTAATTGACTTTGGATTTTTACTAAACCCTAATATCTGGCAGAGATATATTTTTATATTTTCGTTTGCATTTTCAAAAACAACCAAAATGTCATCAATAAAATAATCAACAGTATTACATAATAGCTCAAATACCATATTTCTAAAATGAGTATTATCACTATTTAAATAAAATATTAACTTTTCAAAGATTTTTTCATTCTCATTTTTAGCCTCAGAATCACTAAGACAGTACTTTTTATTCTGAGCTTCTTTGTAATTTTTTATAATCCTTTCTTTTAATAAATCTTTTACCTTTTCTTGAACAGCATTATTTCCATTCTCAAAAAGTTTAAATAACACATCTTTATTTACATCATATTTTTTTTCTTCTATTTTTTTAGTTAATTCATATAACTTTTGACCATCTTTAAAATCAACATTGAAATTTAAAATTTCTTGTTCTATTTTATTAATATCATCATCAATAGAAATTTTATTTAATTGAGACTCGTTTTTTTTAATATTAACTTCTTTAAAATTTGAGTTATAATCTTTCATACTCATCTTTTTGCCTTATAATAAATTTTATTTTGATTTTAATATTTTAAGTTAATTAACTAACTATCTTTATTATATTTTTTGAAATTTCTTCAATTGGGAGAATTAAATCTGCAAGTTTATTATCAACTATTGCTTTTGGCATTCCATAAATTATTGATGTAACTTCATCTTGTGCAATTACAATCCCATGCTTTTCTTTAAGACATTTTATACCCTTTAATCCATCACTGCCCATACCAGTTAAAATAATACCTAGGGCTCTCCTTCCAAAAATTTCAGCAACCGATGTAATTAAAACATCAACACATGGTTTATAAAGAGAACCAAAATCTCTTTCATCTAACTTAATAAAGACTTTCGCAGATTCTTTTACTAAATACATATTATAATTACCAGGCGCAATATAAACTGTTGAGTCTTCAATTAATTCATGGTCTTCAGCTTCCTTTACAATTATTTTGCTTAAAGTGTTCAACCTCTCTGCAAAAGTTTTAGTAAAACCAGCAGGCATATGTTGAGCAACAACTATGCTGCATGGTAAATTTTCAGGTAACATAGTAATTATATTTTGTAAAGCCCCAGGCCCACCTGTTGAAGCACCAATAGCAACTATTTTAATTTTTTGACCATCAGCTAATATTAAATTTTTATATTCATCATCTAAAAAATTTCTTTCCTCTAAAATATGTCTTTGCTGAATATTTTTTCTTAGTAGTCTGCTTTTTATTATATGTTTTCTTCTAGCTATCGATTTAATTTTATTAATAATTTCATTTTCAATTTTTAATACGTTTAGTTTGGTATGATCAATGTCTTTCGAAATATAATCAACTGCACCAATTTCTAATGCTTGAATTGTCTCTTTTGCACCAGCTGTTGTAAGTGATGAAATCATTATAACGGGTATTGGATGTTCATTAATAATTCTTTTTAACGCCTCTATTCCATTTAATTCAGGCATTTCAATATCTAAAGTTAATACATCTGGATCTAATTTTTTAACAAGCTCAACTGCTTCTAAACCATTTTTTGCTAAGGCAATTACCGTTATCTCTGGATCTTTTTCTAAAATCATTTTTAGGGCTCTTCTCATAAAAGCAGAATCATCTGCAATAATTACCCGTATTAAATTCAAATTTTTACCTTTCTAATTTTTTAATAATATTGAATTTATTATTTAACTAATTATTGAATCTGTTAATTAAATTAATTAATTTTATTTAATCTTTAAAGCTAAATTCTACACACATTCTTTTTTTATCTATTATAAAAGGAAAAATCCAAGACTCATCACTTGCAATACAATTTGTGTTAAAATCTTTTCCACTAACCACTATAGGCAAGCTTTGTTCTATGTTCAAACCTTTATCCGCTAATTTAGTTTTTATTCCTCCTGCAATCATATTAGTCATTTCTCCAACAGCATCTATTACATCTTTATCAATATCTAAATAATCTATCCCTAACATTTTAGACGTTACTAATAGCGCACTGTCTTTTTCGAAATGAACTATAACTGAAGCAGAAAAATTGCCACCCAACCCTATAATGCCACTAATATCCTGCCTATTCGGTATTTTTATACCATTGTTGCGAATAAAAGGTTTTTCCATAATAGGTTCAATAAAAATCATTGAATTAAATATCTGTTTTACTACTTGTTCAACATAATCTATTATTTTTTCTTTAACTGTTTCTTTTACCATTACTTTTTTACTCCTATCCTATTAATTACTTTTTTACTCAAATCAATTTAAAAAACAAATTTAAATAATGTTAATAACAAAATAAATGCTAAAAAAAATAAAAAATTATAAAGTTTTATTAAAAACAAACTACATTTTGTATTAATATATTAATATTGAAAATAAGGTATTAAGAAAAATATTTTCTCAATTTTTGTTCAAGCTGAGCAGATGTAAAAGGTTTTGTAATATAGTTATCAGCCCCATTATTCATAGCTTCTTCCATTTTACTTGCACTGCCTTCAGTAGTAATCATTATTATAATTATTTTTTTTGAAGTAGCCGTTTCTCGGACCTTTTTTATAAACTCTATCCCGTTCATATTCGGCATATTCCAGTCAGCAAGAATTAAATCTGTTTTTTTGGCATCAAAAAATTTTAAGCCTTCAACACCATCTGAAGCTTCTGTAATATTAATATCAGTAAAACCACTCTCATTTAAGGCTTTTATAATTATTTTTCTCATCACTGCAGAATCATCCACAATCAATACATTCAGTGGCAACGCTCCTCCTTTAAAAATTTTAATAATTTATGTTTTTATAATTTATCTAAAAATTGTTCTAATTAAAATATCGGATTTTTTTTTAATAAAATAAAATAAAATAAAATAATTTATTTATTTTTATTTTTTATTTTTTTGCCGATATATATATTATATAAATAAAAATTTTTTTATTTTAAACTAATTATTATGAATAAAAATAAAGAAAAAATAATTAAAAAAACCAATTTGGAAGGTCAAAATTATTACTATAAATCTGATGAAGATAAAAGTTTTTTAGAAATATCAAATACTTTTTTTAAGCATTTATTTAAGTTATCAAATAATATACAGTTAATTATACTTACAATACCAAAGCAAAAAAACAGTCACACTTTTTTATTATATAAGGAAAGAGGAAAAAAAATAGTTTCTAACCCAAAAAAAACTATTTTAAATATCTCAAAGATTAATGAAATCTTAGAAAAAGAATTTAAGATAAAAAAATCTTTTTTTTCTGTATTAAACTCTCATTTTTTCAATAAAATTAACTCATTTAAAAAACCAACCCAAAATATTAAAAAAAACAGTTTCAAAAGTATTCTTATAATAGAATTTATTACAAATCAAAAGTACAAATTTTTTTTACAGCTAATTTTTGATTCAAAAAAAACAATAAGCAAAGTTACTGTTAATAAAATAGAAAAATTTGCAAAATTGTATGTAAATATTGTTGATTATTATTTAACAATAAAAGGCCTTTTAGAAATAAATAAAATTTTTGAAAAAAGTCTTTCACATATTTTAGAATTATTGATTTCACTTTTAGAAGTAAAAGATCCTTATACTTTTGGTCATTCAAATAATGTTAAAGAAATTAGTATGCTTATTGCTGAGGAATTAAATTTAGACACAGAAACCAAAAAAAACATCGAACTAGCAGCAATTCTGCATGATATTGGTAAAATTGGTATATCTGATATAATTCTACAAAAACCTAGTATTTTAAATGATTTTGAATTTGAAGAAGTCAAAAAACATTCCTTAAAAGGAGCACTTCTTTTAGCGCATATTCCCAGTTTTAAAAATATTGCCAAAATTATAATGCAGCATCATGAAAGATATGATGGCAAAGGTTATCCAATTTCATTATCTGGCGAAAATATATTAATAGAATCTAGAATAATAGCAGTTGCAGATACTTTCGATGCAATTACTAGTCAAAGGCCATACAGAACAAGAAAAGATGAAAAAACAGCAATTGAAATAATAAAATCTGAATCAGGTCGTCAATTTGACCCAAAAGTAGTCGAGGCACTATTAAAAGTAATTGAAAAGAAAAAACATTTAAAAAATTATTACCAATTAAACGATAATCTTTTTAATCAGTATGATATTAGCCAAGAAAAACTTAAAGCATTAAATAAATAAGTAAGTAATTAGTAAGTAAATAATTAGGTAGCTAAGTAGGTAATTAAGTAAGTTAGGAAGTTAGTAAGTAAATAAATAGGTAAGCAAGTAAAAATAGCTTTATATGTTAAAACACAAAAAAAGAAAAATTTTAATTCAAAACTTAACTTCAAAATATAAAAAAATTATTAATTAAATTAATATGAACTATTTTTATATAGGTTTATCAGTGCTTATTGCTATTTTATTAAGCCAAGCTATAAATATATTTTTAAAATTATTTATAAGCAAAATTAAAAATTCTAAATTTGCTAATAAATTTTATAAAGATGAAAAAGCAAACTCAGAAAAAAAAATAATATGCCAGAATGACCAATTAATCATACAAAAAAATGATTTTTTAATTAAAGCTTTTTTTGAATTAAGAAACAACATAGCAATACTTGAAAAAATAGATGAACAATTAAAATATAATAAAGACAAAAAAATATTAGACAATTTAAAAAAGATTAGTTCAATAAATATTTTAAATGCAAATAAAATTCCTTATTTAAAAAAAGAAGAATTTAAAATTCTAGATGATATGTACTCTGTAATAATATTTAAAACTAAATTAGAATTTTATTATGAATTATACGAAAGTGGTAAAATAAACTCTCTTGAATTAAGAGAAAAAATTAGAGAATACTTAGAAAACGCAAAAAAAATAGAGACTAATATAAAAAATACCTATAATGATATAATATAAAATAATAAATATAATAAATTAAGTAAAAAAAGAAATTACAATAAATAAGAAAAATTATATTTAAAAAACTTTAAATATTTATTTTGTTACTTTTGTTATTTTATTGTATTGAATAAAATTATTTTTAGAT
>CAYLWJ010000062.1:0-51449 GCA_964387355.1 uncultured Actinomycetota bacterium
ATTTATAAGTGCAGCTTTTAAAACTTTATTAAAACTTTACATTAATTTATATTAATTTATATTATTTAATTTATATTATTTATATTAAGCTATAAATTTTCATCTTTTTCAAGAATCTGAACATTTCTTAAAATAGATTCAAAAATTTGAATAATGTTATCATTATATAAAGGTCCTTTATTGTACTTTACAATATTATTAATTAAGTCTTCTTCTCTTTTTGCATCATAAAGCGGCATATTATGTTTTTCTTTTAGCTTTTTAATTTTAGAGACAATTTCAGCTCTTTTATTTAATAAATCCACTATATTTTCATCAATTTTATCTATTTCTTTTCTATATTCTTTTAATTGCTTTTCAAAATCATTTTCCATAAAAATCACCTCTTTTTAAATATTTGTGAATATAAATATTTATTTACTAATTTTGCAATTTAAAATCTTTAAAAATTTATAACAAAATTTTTGCAATTTATTATTTATTATTATCAATTCTTACCCTTATTTATTCCCACTCAATTGTGCTTGGTGGTTTTGAGCTTATATCATAAACAACCCTATTTACACCGTCAACTTCATTAATTATTCTGTTGCTCATTCTTTCAAGCACTTCATACGGAAGTTTAACCCAATCAGCTGTCATTGCATCTTCACTTGTTACTGCTCTAATTACTATTGGATATGCATAAGTTCTTTCATCACCCATAACTCCAACACTTTTTATGCATGGAAGAATTGCAAAAGACTGCCATATTTTCTCATAAAGACCAGCTCTTTTTATTTCTTCAAGAACAATTTTATCTGCTTTTTTTAATATATTTAACCTTTCTTCTGTAACTTCACCAATTATCCTAATGGCTAATCCTGGTCCAGGAAACGGCTGCCTTCTAACTATTTCTTCTGATAAACCAAGCTCTATGCCAAGCTTTCTAACCTCATCTTTAAAAAGAAGTCTTAGCGGCTCAATAAGTTTAATCTTCATATCTTCAGGAAGACCTGCTACATTATGATGAGATTTTATTTTTGCAGCATCTCTTGTTCCGCTTTCTATAACATCTGAATACAATGTTCCTTGGACTAAATAATCAACATTTTTAATCTTCTTTGCTTGTTCTTCAAATACCCTAATAAATTCATTACCTATTATTTTTCTTTTTAGTTCAGGATCTGTAACACCTTTTAATTTTGAAAGAAATCTTTCTTTTGCATCAATATATATTAAATTAATTTTAAAATTTTTCTTAAAAGTTTTTACCACTTGTTCTTCTTCACCATATCTTAATAATCCGTGGTCAACAAAAATGCAGGATAATTTTTTACCAACAGCTTTATGAACTAATATAGCAGCCACAGTTGAATCAACACCACCACTTAAAGCACAAATAACATTACCATTTTTCACAGTATTTTTTATATAGTTAACCTGGTTCTCTATTATTGATACCATAGTCCAGGTTGGGGAGCAGTTACAAATGTTAAATAAAAAGTTCTTTAATATATCCATCCCAGATGGTGTATGGATAACTTCCGGGTGAAACTGTATTCCAAAAATATTTTTATCCTTATTTTCAAAACCTGCAATTGGCAAAGATTGAGTAGAAGCAATCACCCTGAAATCTTCAGGAAGTTTTGACACGCTATCTTTATGGCTCATCCAGCAAATTTCAGATTGCTTCAGTCCTGTAAAAAGTGGGCTATCAGTTGCAATATCAATATATGTTCTTCCATATTCATTATTACCTGAACTAGTAATTTTACCCCCTAAAAGAAAAGCAATCAATTGCATTCCATAACAAATACCTAATATAGGTACTCCTAATTTAAAAATTTCAGGTGAGACTAATGGAACTACTTTATTACTTGCCGAATTAACTGCTAAATTATTACCTGCTGCATTATTACCTGTCGAATTATTACCTGCCGAATTAACTATTGAATTTTTAGCTACTGCATTATTACCTGATGTAGTATTTTTTTGTACACTAGTTTTTTTACCAGTCTCTAATTTGTTATTAATTGAAGCCAAGCTGCTTGGAGAACCAGAAAATATCAATCCACTTGGATTTTTTTCTTTTATTTTTTCTATTGGAGTATCATACGGAATTAGCTCAGAATATACTCTAAGCTCTCTGATTCTTCTGGCTATTAACTGACTATATTGTCCACCAAAATCTAAAACTAAAATTTTATCCATTTTAATTATTTACTTTTATTTTAATAATGAATTAACCCATACCAACTTTTTGTGCCTGCTGATGAAATTTCCCTTCAGTTTTAATTGAAGGAGCAATCATTATTTCTGCTTTTTGAAACTCTTTAATATTAGAATATCCACAAGTAGCCATTGAAGTTCTTAAAGCCCCACATAAATTTAATGTCCCATCATTTTCATGAGCAGGTCCAACAAGAATTTCCTCAAGAGTTGCTACAACATCAGTTTTTACTCTTGTTCCTCTAGGAAGTTCTGGATGAAAAGTTGCCATTCCCCAATGATAACCTCTACCAGGCGCTTCTTTTGCTCTTGAAAGCGGTGCTCCTATCATAACTAAATCAGCCCCACAAGCTATTGCTTTAGCTAAATCCCCTCCAGTCCTCATGCCACCATCAGCAATAACATTAACATATTTTCCTGTTTCCTCTAAATGTCTTGAACGAGCAGCTGCTGCATCTGCAATAGCAGTTGCTTGAGGAACACCAATTCCTAAAACTTGCCTTGTTGTACAAGCAGCTCCAGGACCTACTCCAACTAATATTCCAATTGCACCAGTCCTCATTAAATGAAGAGCAGATGAAAAGGAACAACACCCCCCAACAATAACTGGTATAGGACATTGTGGTATAAATTTCTTTAAATCAAGAGGCTCTCTTGAACTGCTTACATGCTCTGCACTAATGACAGTGCCTTGTATAACTAATATATCAAGACCTGCCGAAAGAGCAATTTTATAATATTTTTCAACTTTTTGTGGGGTAAGAGAAGCTATTGCTACAGCACCTTCGCTTTTAATTTGCTTAATTCTTTTTACTATTAATTCTTCTTTAATAGGCTCTTTATAAATCTCCTGCATTTTTCTAGTTGCTTCATAATCTTTAAAACTTGCAATTTTTTCTAACATTTCATCAGCATTATCATATCTAGTTTGAATACCTTCAAGGTTTAAAACGCCAAGACCTCCAATTCTATGCATTTCTACAGCAACCTTAACATCAACAACACCATCCATAGCAGAAGCAAGTACAGGTATCTTAAGGTGAAAACCTGACAAATTTGCAGATATATCTATATCTTCAGGGTCTCTTGTTCTACGGCTAGGAACAATTGCAATTTCATCAAAACCATAAGCTCTTCTTGCAGTTTTACCCTTACCTATTTCAAATTCCATTTATCTCCCCTTTCGTTTTACTTTTCTTTTTTTGCAGTTAACTTTTTTTCTTCTTTTTTTATAAGTCTTTTAATATTATCTCTATGACCAATAAAAGTTAATATGAATAAACAAATTGATATAATAACTATTAATAATGGATAACCTGAAAAATAAAATGCAAGCGGAGTTGCAATTGCTGCACATAAGGAAGAAAGAGATACAATTCTAGAAATAGCAAAAACAATTAACCATGTAAACAAAATTATAAATATTGGTAATAGCCTTAGCCAAACAGGTAAATTTAAGACAAAAGGAAAAGAACACAATCCTACAATTACGCCAAATGAGCTTGAAATTCCTTTTCCTCCTTTAAATTTTAAATAAACAGGGTAATCATGACCAATTACTGCAGCAGCAGAAGCTAATACTAAAAGAACTAAATCTCTAGGATAGGAAAAATAAACAACCAATACTGGTAAAAATCCTTTTATTATATCTACAATTATTGTAATTATGCCAAAACCTGCTCCTATAGTTCTAGTAACATTTGTCCCTCCAACATTACCACTTCCCTCTTTTCTTATATCTTTTCCTGTTTTAATTTTATACAAAACAAAAGCAGTTGGAAAAGCACCAAATAAATAAGAAAATAATACAATTAAAACTTTAATAATAATTGTTATCATAGCAAAATATGCATTAATTTTAATTAAATTAAATTAAATTAAATTAAGTTAAATTAAAATAAAATAAAATAAATAAATAAATAAATAAATAAAATAATATAAAATAAAGTTAAAAGCTTAAGAGTAAATTAAAAATCTAAAATTTTTAAAAAAAATTTTAAAAGAATATTACTATAACTTTAATTTTTATTCAATTTGAATTGCAGGTTTAGGCTGGCTTTCTTTATTTTTTACAATTTCTTTATTTATAATTTTTAATTCAAAAAAAATAAAAATTGCACAAACTATTATATCCATAAAGTCAGAAAATGGCCAACTAATCCACACGCCAACAAGTCCCCAAAACATTGGAAAAACAACTATTGCAGGTATTAAAAAAATTACCTGTCTTGATAATGTAATTATTGTTGCTGGAAGAGCTTTGCCAATTGCTTGAAAAAAAGTTCCTCCTATGAATTGAAACCCTAAAAAAGGGAAAAAAATAATTAATATTCTTAGTGGATTTATACCCAAGTTTATAAATTCGCTATTTTTACTAAAAATTGAAAGAAGCTGTTTGGGAAAAATCATCAGCACTAAAAAAACAATAACTGAAAATATTGTGTTAAAAACAATAGTTTCAAAAAGTATTTTCTTCACTCTTAAATATTTTTTAGCACCATAATTAAAACCAACTATAGTAGAAAACCCTTGTGTCAGTCCAATCATTGGCATTAAAGTTAAATCAATAATTCTAATTCCAATACCTACAATTGCAATGTAATCATCACTGCCATACTTTAATATAGCTTTGTTAAAAAGCAGAATTATTAAGCTATCAATAGTTGCCATTAAAAATGATGGAGCACCTATCCTTAAGATATCCCATATAATTTTCAAGTTTATTTTAAAATCTGCAACTTTAAACTTAAAGATACTTTTACCAAACCTAAAATATAAAAGAATAAAAATAACCGTTATTGTCTGGCTAATTACAGTTGCAATTGCCGCACCTTTTACTCCCTGGTTTAATATAAATACAAATAAATAATCTAATAATATATTTAAAACAGCACCAAAAACAATTGGATACATTGATGCTCGAGGTTTACCCTCCGCTCTTATTACAACCCTAGCAAATGCATCAAAAGAATATAATACAAAGCCTAACAAAATAATAGATGCATAGCTTTTAGCATATGGCAGAACTTCAGTGGATGCGCCAAAAAATTTTAAAAGTTTTTCTAAAAAAATATAGCAGGGAATCATTACAGAAGAGCTAATTATTAAGTTTAATATAATAGCATTGGCTCCAGTTACAACTGCAGTATTAAAATTCCCTGCTCCTAAACTTCTAGATATTATTGAGCCAGCACCAACTCCAATCATAAAACCTATTGCCCACATAATTATCATTATTGGCAAAACTATTGTAAGCGCAGCAATTCCTAAAGGTCCCACTTTCTGACCAACAAAAATTGTATCAACCATGTTGTAAAGAGCTCCAAAAACTAATGCAACAATAGCTGGATAAGAAAATTTAAATAATAATGGTCTTAAACTGTCATTTAAAATTTTTTCTCTTTCTGATTCCATTATAAGAAGTACGAAGAAATTTCAGTGAAGTTATAAAATACGCTCAAATCTATCCTTGCTTACTTTACATATCGGACAGACTTGAGGAGGATTTTCTCTGGCGCATAAATATCCGCAAACCTTACATCTCCAAATATATATTTTTCTATCATTAACTGCTTTCATAAAAATACTAAAAAATAATGGTAAGTTTTCATGTTGTAAAATTGGAATACCATTGCTTGGCTTATCAAAACTTTCTTTTAATTGATTTGTTTTGCTATTAAAATCAATTTTGTTATCGATATTTAGATTTCTTCTTTCAGGAATAGATTTTAACTTTTTTTTGCCATTTTTTATATCTTCATCAACATAAAGACCGCAGTAACATGCACCATAATCATTTATATCAGCATCTCTATAATCACAAGGACAAATAATATCTCTATCTTTTTCAATATTTCCTGTTGAAAGTCTACATGGACAAGATTGATAACCATATCTTTTTTCATTAATTATAAGCCCTTTAATTAAACCCTTAGTAAAATCTAAATCAGGATTTAAATTATAGCCATAGCTTTCAGCATCATTTTTTAATTTTTTATATAAATTTTCAACTTCTTGTTCTGATATTTCTATATCCATCTTAACCTTTATTTAAAAAATTATTCAAATCTTTCTCTTATTTTCTCTTCATCAAATCCAACAATACAGTCTTTGTCATCAATGATTAGAGTTGGAAACCCTCCGCCAGGGTTATACTTTCTTACCTCGCCAACAGCTGTCTGCTGATCTTCATAATCCAACAGATCAACATCAACATAATCATAACCTACACCAATTTCTGAAAGAAGTTTTTTAGTCTTACCACACCAAATACATGTACTTAGTGCAAAAAGTTTTAAATTTCCTTTATCTTTACCTTCAACATGTTTAAATTCAATTGCCATTTAAAATCCCTTCTGTTAATTTATTTTTCCCTATTTTAATATAAATTATAAATTATTATTAAATTATTAAATTATAAATTATTATAGGTAATTTCTTAAAACAAAATTATCATTTTAAACTTTATAAGTAAATAGAATTTATAGAATATTTTATTAATTCAGAAATTATACATAAAAAAATTTAATTACACCAAAATAATTATTGCAATTTTACCTAACCAACACCCTAGCACCATACTTATTTCTATAGCATTGTAAAATAAGACTATTATAAGTTAAACTTATTAAATTAAGCTTAGTAAGTTAAGTTCAGTTTGGTTTACAGCTTTTTATATTTAGAATATATATTATATGTCTTTTTAGATTATAGGTATCTATTTGAAAAACTTTCTAATTAAAAATAACTATAAGGATTTTGCACCATTCCATTTACTCTTACTTCAAAGTGTAGATGAGGCCCTGTTGTAAAGCCAGTCGAGCCAACAAAGCCTATAATCTGTCCTTGCTTTACTTTTTGTCCTGGACTGACAGCAAAACCTGAAAGATGAGCATAAACTGTAGAAAAACCGCCGCCGTGATAAATAATTACTGTATAACCATACCCACCCATGTACTCGGCATTAACAACTTCTCCAGATGCTGCAGCTTTTACAGGTGTTCCTGCATCGGCACCAATATCAATACCAGAGTGAAATCTTACTGTACCTGTCATTGGACTAGTTCGGTTTCCAAAACCACTTGTAAGAATTCCATTGACTGGATATAATAATTTTCCGGGGGCATTTCCATAGCGTAAGGCTTCCAACTTTTTTGTGATTTCTTTTTCTTTAGCTGCAAGCTCATCCTCTAATTTAATTAATGCCTCTTTGTTTGCTCTTGTCTGTGATAAAAGATTTTTCTTTTCTATGTAGATTCCTTCTATTTGCTGAGCTTTTGTGGAAGAATCTCTTACAAGCTTTTCCAAATGCAGCTTTTCATTTTTTTCATTATTTTTTAAAGTTTCAATATTTTCTTTTAGCTTAGCAATTTCTTCCTTAGATTCCTTTAAGTCTTTTAGTATTTCAACATCCTGTTTTGTAATAATATTTACAAGCTTAAATTTCGAAAAAAAATCAATAAATGACTTTGATTGTAAAAAAAGCTCTAAAACATCTTGTTTCCTGTTTTTATAAATTATAGAAATCCTTTTATTTAATTGTTCATTTTTTTGGTTTAAAGCTTTTTCTATATCATTAAGCTCCTGTTTTTTTATTACTAACTCAATTGTTAATTTATCAACTTCTGTTTTCGCATTAGATAATTCATTATTTAAGTTTTCAAGTTCTTTTAATGCATTTATTAAGTTTGCCTCAACCTGATTAACCTGGCTTATGTATTGAGCTTCTGCTTTTTTTGCTTTTTCGATTTCCTTTTGAGTATTTTCTCTTTGTTTTTTTACTTTTTCTAATTGCTCTTCAAGTGTTTCAGCATAAATTTTATTTTTAATAAAACTGCAGCTATCAAAATAAAAGCTATTTTCAATACTAAAAGATTTATATAATATAGAAGCAGGTAATAAAAATAATGAAGTAAAAATATTAGGAGCTAAAAAATAAACAATAAAAAAAGACCAAATAAAAACAACAAAACTTTTTTTTAGCTTTAGACAATGTTTAATTAAATATTGTTTTAAATATTGCTTCATTTTTACAACGTTTTTTGCTACAAATAATTAATATTATTTATTTTTATATTTTTATTTGCTACATTGTATTAATTAATTATTATATAGATAATTATACTCTTAAATTTATAAATAATGCAAAAAATATTGTTAAATTACTTTTTTTAAAAAAATGAAAGAACTAAAAATTGCAGTTTGTCAACTTAAAGTCGTAAACGAAAAAGATAAAAATTTAATAAAAGCAGAGAGAATGATTAAAATTTCATCAAAAAATAAAGCAGATATTATTGTGTTGCCAGAAATGTTTAATACTCCTTATGATAATGAATCATTTTTAAAAAACGCAGAAAATTATCCAGGTCCAACTACTGAACTGCTGTCAAAACTAGCATCACAAAACCAAGTCTATATTATTGGTGGTTCAATACCTGAAAAAGATACCGAGCACAGTATCAATAACAATATCTGCAATTGCAGTAACAGGAACAGTAGCAGTAGCAGTAATTTTAATAGCAGTATTAGTAATAACAGTATCTACAATGGTAGTAATTTTATCAGTAGTAACAGCAGTAACAGTAGTATTAGCAGCAGTAATGCCAATATAGGTAACATCAACAGTCACAACAAAAGCCATAATAATAATAATAATAATAAAATTTATAACACTTCATTTGTTTTTAATAGAAATGGCAAAATAATTGCAAAACACAGAAAACTTCACTTATTTGATGTAAATATACAAGACGGAATTAATTTTAAAGAGTCAGATATAATTAAAAGCGGTAATACTATTACTGTTTTTGATACAGAATTTTGTAAAATTGGATTATGTATTTGTTATGATATACGATTTCCAGAAATATTTATAAAAATGGTCAAAGAAGGTGCAAAAATTATTATAATTCCAGCTGCATTTAATTTAACAACAGGTCCAGCCCACTGGTCTATTCTAACCAAAGCTAGAGCAATTGATAATCAAGTTTTTATAGTAGGTGCATCACCAGCTAAAAACACTAATTTAAAATATATTTCATATGGGCATTCAGTTATTGTAAATCCATGGGGAAAAGTTATTGCAAGTGCTGGATACTCTGAAAAAATAATATTTGGAAAAATTAATATAGATGTTGTCGATCAGATAAGACGACAACTGCCAGTGCTACTTCATAAAAGAGTGGATTTATACTAATTATTTATATTAATCATTTTTTAATCTATTTCTTTTACATGTAAAAAGTTTGTGCTTCCTGGCTTACTTACAAGTATTCCTCCTGTAATAATTACTTTGTCACCTTTTTTAATTAATTTTATTTTTTTACTTGTTTTAACAATTTCACAAATCATTTCATTAACATTTTCCTTAAATTTTGTAAGCTCAGGAATAACTCCCCAGCTAATCATTAACTGCCTTACAACAGTTTCATCAGGACTTGTGCCAATAATTATACTTTTTGGTCTGTTCTTTGAAACCTGCCTTGCTGTACTTCCTGACTGCGTTGCAGTTATTATAGCTTTTAAATTTAACTCCGATGCAATTTCACAAGCAGCAAAACTAATTGCTTCAGTAGTTGTTCTATTTTTTAATAAAAACTTTTTTTGTAAAATTTCTTTGTAATCAATGTTCTCCTCAGTTTTTTCTATGATTTTTACCATCATTTTCAATGCCTCAACAGGAAATGCTCCCATTGCAGTTTCCCCAGAGAGCATTAGAGCATCAGATCCATCAAAAATTGCATTTGAAACATCACTGACTTCTGCTCTTGTAGGTCTTGGATTTCGAATCATAGAGTCAAGCATCTGTGTTGCAGTAATAACAGGTTTACCAACTAAATTCGTTCTTTTTATTATATCTTTTTGAATAATAGGAACAACTTCCTGCGGAAGTTCAATACCTAAATCACCTCTTGCAACCATAACCCCATCAGTTATTTTTAAAATAGAATCAAAATTTTTGATTGCTTCATGTTTTTCAATTTTAGAAATAACCATAATTTTTGAATTATTATTTGCTATAATGTCTTTTACAATTTTAATATCTTGTGCAGCTCTAACAAATGACTGGGCAATAAAGTCTACTTTTAATTTAATTCCTAAATTCAAGAAAAATAAATCCTTCTGTGTAACTGAATCAATACTAACAGATATACCTGGCAGATTTATTCCCTTATTTGACTTTAAAATTCCTCCTTTTACAACTATTGCAAAAGCAATATTAAATTTTCTGTCTATTTTTAGTATTCTGCATTCAAGCAGTCCATCATCAATAAAAATACTAAAACCTTCTTTTATATCATTTAAAAAATTATCATATTCTACTTTAATTTTTAGTAACTTTTCGAATATTATCTCATTGCTTTTTAAAAAATCTTTTTCTTTAATTTCTTTAAAACTATCATTCTCAAGTAATTTTTTAATTTCACTTTCAAGCAAACTCTTATTTTTATCTACCATTGACTCATTAAAAGACTTATCAATAAAAGAAATTAATTGGTTATCCTCTAGTAAAATTTCTTCTTTTAAATTGCCAATTCTTATTTTTGGGCCTTGTAAATCTAACATTATAGCTGTATTTTTTCCATGTTTTGTGGAAATATCCCTAATTAAATTTACTTTTTTTACCACATCTTCTTCATTGCTGTGAGAAGTGTTAATACGTGCAACATCCATACCGTTTAAAATTAAACTTTCCATAACCTCTTTAGAATCACTGGCAGGTCCAATCGTGCATATTATTTTTGTTCTTCTCAAAGCTTTCTCCTTTAAAATAAATATAATTTATATATAATATATAAAATAATATATACAATATATACTAATATAACATTAAAAATTATTGAAGTTTATTAAATATAGTAAACATCTAAAATTTTTTAATAAAAAATAAATTAAATGTCTTAAATACAAATTTTCATTTATTTTAATGCTAATTTAAACTATACTTAAATCATATTAATTTTTAAATACAAATATTTATTATGCTTTATGATTATTCTTTATAAATAAAAAGGAGGAAAAATGATATTATTCCCAATAATTGCATCAATTATAATTGTTATACTATTGTTAATATTTTTGCCAGCCTCAATTAGAATATTAAGAGAATATGAGAGAGGTGTTGTTTTTAGATTTGGAAGATTAAAAGGTGCAAAAGGTCCAGGTATTTTTATGATAATTCCATTTGTTGATAAAATGATAAAAGTTGATTTAAGAACTGTCACATTAGATGTTCCTCCACAAGATGTAATTACAAAGGATAATGTTCCTGTAAAGGTTAATGCTGTTTGCTATTTTAAAGTAATGAATCCAGAAAAAGCAGTTGTAGAGATTGAAAATTACAAAATTGCCACATCACAGATAGCTCAAACTACTTTAAGAAGTATTTTAGGACAGGCAGAACTCGACGATTTGCTTTCAAGACGTGATAAAATTAATAAAGAACTTCAAGTAATAATTGATGAACAAACTGATCCTTGGGGAGTTAAAGTAAGTATTGTTGAAATTAAGGATGTTGAACTTCCACAATCAATTCAAAGAGCTTTTGCAAGACAAGCAGAGGCTGAAAGAGAAAGAAGAGCTAAAATTATCAGCGCTGAAGGTGAGCAACAAGCTTCTATAAAACTATCTGAGGCAGCAGAAGTCTTATCAAAGTTTCCAGTTTCAATTCAGTTAAGATTTTTACAGACTTTAAAAGAAATAGCTGCTGAACAAAATTCTACTATTGTTTTTCCGGTTCCTATTGATCTACTTGAGGGACTAATTAACAAAATAACAAAAAAATAAAAAACAAAATAAGATAATAAGATAATATGACAAAAAAAATATGCCAGTAAAAGTTGTCTAGTAAAATTCTAATAAAGCTTATTATATAAATAATTGGAGGCGGCACCCGGATTCGAACCGGGGATAAAGGTTTTGCAGACCTCTGCCTTACCACTTGGCTATGCCGCCACTTGCTTTTTCAAAAACAGTGCAGTAGCTATTATAAAATAAATAAATTGAAATATAAATAAAAATATAAGCATTATTTAAAAATTATATCAAATTCCTCCTAATAATTTCATTTTTTCAAGATTTTTAGTATTAAAAACTAATCACATTCAAAGTTTATATTGATTTCCCACTAAACTTTCTGCTTTCCTGCCAATCTAACATTATAAGGTTATTTTTACATGTTATTTATTAAATCAGCTTAATATGTTCTTAACCATTGGAAGTATATATTTTGCTATCGCTAAACAAGATGTTAATCCTGGTGAATCAATACCAACAAGATTAATAAAATTTGGCATATCAACATCTTGCTCAATTACAAAATCATGAAAATTCTTTAATTTAGCTCTTATACCTGTCTGATGTAAACTAATATCATCAATATTTATATTTGGGAAAAAAGGCTTAATCATCTTATAAAAATAATGAACATCTCTTGAATTTTTGTAGTCTTCCTTGTTTTCAGGCTTACTATACGCTGGCCCAATAATTATCGTGTTGTGAATAAAACTGTCAGAATTTTTTATATTTTGAATATTGTCATTACTCTTGAAATTTTCTAGATCAAATGTTGGAGATAAATGCACACCTAGCGATTTTGTCACTTCGTTTTTTTCTAAAAGTTCTAAAAATTTATCAAAAGAAACAACAGCCCTTTCCCCATTAGAATAATATCCAAATGGAACTGGGTAAACATTTAAGCCGTTTAATTTTATATCTTTTCTCTTTAAGCAATAAAACTTGGCATAGTCACCTTTTATTGGCTGAATTTCATAATTAGTTTTGGGATTAACCAATTTTGAAATTTCATCAGAATATAAGCCTGCACAATTAATTAATACTCTTGTATTAAATTCTTCAACTAAACTTGTTGATTTAACTGTTACAGTAAATAAACTCTTATCTTCATTACTTAATCTTACATTTTCAACCTTATTGCCTGTAAGAAAAATTACCCCATTTGCTTCTGCTAGTTGAGATAATTTATTTATAAGCTGAGTTGTTTCCACAATTCCAGATGAAGGAACATATAAGCCTGCAATTCCAAAAATATTTGGCTCAAGTTGTTTTATCTCTTGGCTTGAAAGCTCTCTAATTCCTTCAACACCGTTCTCTTTAGCAATTTTTAATACATCGTTAAGATAATCAATCTCAATATCTTCAGTTGCAACTACAATTTTTCCTGTATTTTTATGTAAGACATTATTTTTTTTGCAAAATTCATAAAGAAGTCTATTTCCTTCCAAACATAATTTTGCTTTTAATGGCGATAATTTTTTATTATAAAAAATTCCTGCATGTATAACTCCTGAATTCCTTGATGATTGGTTTTCCCCGTTTATCTGTAAATTTTTTTCTACAACAATTATATTATCGTCAGGAAATACTCTGGATAATTCATATGCAATCGAACAACCTACAACTCCTGCGCCAATTATAGTAATATCAACTCTTTCAGTCATTAAAAACACCCTCAACTATTGTATTACAAAATTTGCATTTTTTATTTACAACGTTATTTTCTAAAACTGAAAAACCCCTCCTTTTTATTAATAGATTCTTACAATTAAAACAATATGTATTTTCCAACTCTAAATCAAAAACATTACCGCCATAAACATATTTTAAGCCTGCATCTTTTCCTATTTGTACAGCTTCCATTATTTTATTTTTACTAGTTGGCGGTATATCTGATTTATATTGTGGGAAATACGCACTTATATGCCATGGAATTGAAATACTAATACTTGAAATAAAAGAAGCAATTTCTTTAAGCTCCTGAGAGCTGTCATTTAAGCCTGGAATCAATAAAGTTGTAATCTCTATCCAAATACCATAATCAAACATGATTTTGATATTTTTTAATACTGGCTTTAATCTGCCACCAATTTTTTCTTTATAAAATTTCTCAGAAAAGCTTTTTAAATCTATATTTGCGGCGTTTAAATATGGTCTAATCATTTCAAGCGCTTCTAAACTCATAAATCCATTTGTTACAAAAATATTTTTAATGTTTTGCTGTGCAGCCATCTTTGCAGTATCATAAGCAAGTTCAAAATAAATCGTTGGTTCCGTGTAAGTATAAGATATACTAGGACAATTATATTTTATTGCGTCATTTACAATTTTTTCAGGTGGAATTAATTTTCCTTCAATTAAATTATAATCAGAAGGCATTTGTGAAATTTGCCAATTTTGACAAAAAAAACATTTAAAGTTACATCCAGGAGTTGCAATTGATAAAGATAAAGTACCAGGTAAAAAATGAAACAGAGGTTTTTTTTCAATTGGGTCTACATTTTCTGATATAACCTTGTCATATACCATACTAAAAAGCTTACCATTAATATTCTGCCTAACACCACATTTACCCTTTTGAAAAACATCAATTACACACCTGTGATTACATAAATCACAACGGACTTTTTTATCTTTTAATGATTTGTATAAATAAGCTTCTTTCATTTTATTATTTTTAAGCCATATTTTTACTTTTAAAAAAATAAATACTTTTTTTATAAAAATTAAAGTTAGCTATCATATACTAACTATCATAAACATAACTACTAAATAAACACAACTATTAAACAGAAGTCAAAAACTATCTTAACAACATTGTTATTATTATTTGCAAACACATCTTTTAAATAGTACATTTAATATAATATTATTTGATATTATTGTAATTTAGTCCATAAAATTTGGCAAATTACTTTTTAAACATCTAAAATTTTGTGACAGTAATTAAATTAATGACAGTAATTAAATTAGTGCTGACAATTAATTTAATGATAGCAATTAAATTTAAGTAAAATAAATATGTCATTGTATTTAAAAAAACTTTCAAAGGTTGAAGTTGGAACAGGAATTGTTTCTCTGTATAATGATAGCAAATGCTTGAAAGAATACAATATAGTTAAAAATAAAGTTAAGAGTTAAAAGTTAAAATATGGTGTCGGAAGGGGGACTTGAACCCCCACGAACTAAGGCGTTCACAAGGCCCTCAACCTTGCGCGTCTACCAATTCCGCCATTCCGACACAGCACTTTATTAAATTTTATAAAATTTTACTTTTAATTATCTTACTAGTATCTTAGCAAATAATTATTCTAATATATTGTTTTTTAATGTCAACATTATATATTTAAATATTAATTTTCTATGAAAAACCTTGTCAATTACCTTTATAAAAAAAGTTTATAAAAAAGCCTATTTTAATTATTTGCTATTTCTTACTGTTTTGGTTTTAAACAAATTGCAAGATGTTCCCATAATGTTCCAGGAACAACAATTAAATTTAAATTATCATTTTCTTTAATTTCTTCAAATAAGCTTAAATCTGCAGGAACTGACATAATATCTATATCTTGAGATTTTAACTTATCTAAAAGATAATTCACATCAGAGTTAAATAAAAACTGCACCGCATCAATTACTGGAGAATTACCAGCATAAAATGTGTTTCTTTCAAGTAAAATAAACTCTCCTTTATTCCATTGTCTTAATTTAAAAGGACCACAACCAAAAAAGTCATCATAAAATAAATCTTCAATCTTTTTATCTTTTAGTAATTTTGCTGGAATTATAACATTAAAAAGATCCTTCCAATCATTTGAATACTCACTAAAAGTTATTAAAAATTGTTTTTTATCTAACAATTCTATATTTTTAATAATACTAAAATTAACATTACTATTTATTGAATTTTTAATGTCGCTGCTTTGAATTGCATTTATCGTTTCTAAAACATCTTGCGAAGTAATAGGAGTGCCATCCTGCCAAAAAATATTATCTTTTAATTTTATTAAAACTTTCAAACTTAATTTCAAGTCATTTTTTTCTGTACTACCTGCTGAGCCGGTTGCAACACTGTCAACTAAAAACGGCTCATATATACCAGATTCCTTTCTTACCCAAAGACCTCTTACTAGAAGACTATTAATAATATCTCTTTCATTGCTATCCAGTATAAATGGGTTTAAGCTATAAGGTTCTTGCTGGATACCACAAACTAAGCTTTTATTATTTTCAGCATTACTTACATTATTTAAATTAGAACTTAAAACTTCACTAGTATCGCTGCTGGTTTTTTTGCTTTTGCTATCCACTTTATTGTTAGAAATCTGCACATCCATTTTCTCAATATTAATAAAATAATTCCCATTTCTACTATCAATTTCAATATTTTTAATTTTTTTATTTGCACAAATAGCATAAATTCTGCTATATAAAGGTAAAAAAAATGCATCTTGGGAAAGAATTTCTTGAAGTTTATCAGATAAAGCTTTTACATTACTTGGTATAGTTTCAACTTTTATTTTTTCTAAAATTGTATCAACATCTTTATTTGTATACCAGTAAAAATTATTGTAGCTTTTACTATTTTCTGTTTCAAGAGAAGGAATTTTTTTTGAACTAAAATAATTATTAATTAAAGATAAATCAGATGTATTAATTGCCCAAATTCCAAGCTCAAAATTCCCATTCTTTAAACAATCTGCAAACCATTCCCTAGGCTCTTTATTAGAAAGCCATAATTCTACACCAATTTCTTTTAAATTCTCTTTTATAATTTCTTCAATTTTTTGTCTGGAAGTGCTATCAGAATTAGTTCCAATAGTTAAATAAAGAGGATTCTCCTTGCTGTACCCTGCTGCTTTTAGAAATTGGATCGCTTTTTGTGGATCATAGCTGTATTTACTCCATGCGGGATAATAATATGTTGAATCATTGTTAAAAATGCTATTTAAAACATTTCCGTAATCCCCCAGCAATTCTTTTGCTATCCTTTGTCTATCAATTGCAAAAAAAATTGCTTTTCTAACATTCAAATTGGATAAGGCATTTTTATCAGTTTGTCTGCTTTTTTGATCATAAAAATAATCTTCATTTATATTATTTTCAGTATTGCCTTCTTTGCTGTCTTTGCTATCAGACTGTAAAATCATATCTGATTGGTTACTCTTACTGCCATTGTTACTATCATTATCTTTACCTTGGCTAACTTCACTATTTAATATGCTTTGCTTTCCATTGCTTTCACTAGAAATACCTAAATTTTTAAAATTAATATCAGCACAGGAAAACAAAGAAAAAAGTAATAATAATATTAATAAAAAAATTGAAGAAAAATATACAGAAATAAAAAAAGTTTTTAAGTTTTTATTTTTAAGTTTCATTTTAAAAAAATTTCAAATTCAATTTTCAGATTTTTAAGTTTGTAATAAATTCAATGATATTTAACATAGATTCAATTTAATTAACTGTTTTTTTAACTTAGATAAATTTATATAGATTTTTTTAAATACATTTAGTTTATTTATATAGATTTACCTGCAAAAAAGCAAGCTGCTAAGTGCTCTTCATTTCCATTACCATAATTTTTTAATTCTGGTTCTTCTTGAGAACATATTTCCTGAGCAATTGGACAACGTGGGTGGAATCTACAACCTTTAGGCGGGTTAATAGGGCTGGGAACATCCCCCTGTAAAATTATTCTCTTTCTTTTTCTTTCAAGGTTTGGATCTGGTATAGGTACTGCTGAAAGAAGTCCCATTGTATAAGGATGAAGTGGATTTTTATAGAGGTCTTCACTTTTAGCCACTTCTACAATTTTACCTAAATACATAACACCAACTCTGTTGCTTATGTGTTTTACAACTGAGAGGTCATGCGCGATAAAAAGATAAGTAAGACTAAATTCTTTTTGAAGATTTGTCATTAGATTTAATATTTGAGCCTGAACAGAAACATCTAAGGCAGAAACTGGCTCATCACATAAAATTAACTTTGGAGTAAGAGCTAAAGCCCTTGCTATTCCTACTCTTTGTCTTTGACCACCACTAAATTCATGAGGATATCTATTAATATGTTCTGGATTTAACCCAACAACCTTTAAAAGCTCTTTAACTCTTTTAATCCTTGTTTTTTTATCTCCTATTTTATGAATCTCTAGTGGCTCACCAATAATCTCCCCAACAGTCATTCTTGGGGATAATGATGCATAAGGATCTTGAAAAATAATTTGAATTTCTCTTCTAACTTTAAACATCTCTTTACTGTTTAATTTGAATATGTTTTGCCCATTATAATATGCATCTCCACTTGTTGGTTCTGTAAGCCTTAATATAACCCTTGCAGTTGTAGACTTTCCACATCCACTTTCACCTACAAGACCAAAAGTTTCACCCTTATTTATGTAAAAACTAATATCATCAATAGCTTTTACAGAACCTAAATATCTTTGGGCTAAAAAGCCGCTTCTCAAATTAAAATATTTTTTTAAATTTTTTACTTCTAACAATACTTTTTCATCCATTTTTAAAATAAGTAAAAATAATTAAAAATAAAAATAAATAAAGTTTTTTAAAATTTTTTAAAAAAATTACTATTCTTAAAAATTAATATTAAACATTTATTTAAACAGTTATTAATAAAAAATAAACATACTTAGCATAACCATCCTTAGACTTTAGAAGACAGCTCTAATGCCCTGAAACATGCAGTAAAATGCCCACTTTCTACTTCAACCAAATTAGGATAACTTTCCTCACATTTTTTTATTGCAAATTCACACCTTGGTCTAAAAATACAGCCATTTGGCAAATCAATCAAACTTGGTGGTGAACCTTCAATAGGTTTTAATAAATCTTTTTTTTCTTTATCAAGTCTTGTAATTGACCTCATAAGTCCTATTGTATAGGGATGACATGGTTTATAAAATATTTTATCAACTTCAGAAAATTCTACAGGCTTTCCTGCATACATTACAATAACTCTGTTAGCATATTTTGCTACAACTCCTAAGTCATGGGTAATAATTATTATTGAAGATTTTGTCTTCTCTTTCAGTTCATGTAAGAGCTCGAGAATTTGAGCTTGTATTGTTACATCTAAAGCAGTAGTTGGCTCATCTGCAATAAGGATATCAGGCTTATTAGCTATAGCCATAGCAATCATTACTCTTTGGCGCATGCCGCCACTAAATTCATGAGGATAACTGTTAAATCGTCTTCTAATATCTGGAATACCTACCATTTCAAGCAACTTTAAACTCTGTTCTCTTGCAACCTTTTTTGAAACATTTTGATGAGCCAGAATTGCTTCCATTAGCTGGTTCCCTATTGTAAAAACAGGATTCAAACTGGTCATTGGGTCTTGGAAAATCATTGAAATTCTATTTCCTCTAAAATCTTGCAGCTCTTTTATATTCATATCTAGGATATTTTTTCCATTAAACAATATCTGACCTTCAACAATTTTCCCTGGAGGTTGTGGAATTAAACGAAGTATAGACAAAGCAGTAACACTCTTTCCAGAACCAGTCTCACCAACAATTCCAAGAGTTTCCATTACTTTTAAATCAAAAGAAACTCCATCTACAGCTTTAACTACACCATCATCGGTGTAGAAATATGTTTTTAGATTTTTAACTTCAAGTATCTTATTATTTTCACTCATATTAATTTTATAAAAAATCTTATTTTTATTTTAGCCTTGGGTCAAAAGCATCTCTTAAACCATCACCAAGAAGTACAAATCCTAAAACAGTAATAAGAATTGCTAAACCAGGAAATATCATCATCCACGGCGCTACATCTATATAGTCAAGTGCTTCTGAAAGCATTTTACCCCAAGCCGGGTTCGGCGGTTGAACTCCAATGCCTAAAAAACTTAAAGCAGCCTCAACAATAATAGCAGTCCCAACATTCATTGTTGCGTAAACAATAATTGGTGCAAATGCATTAGGAAATATATGTTTGGTTATTATTCTAAAATTACTTGCACCTAATGCTCTTGCAGCTTCAATATACTCTTTATTTTTAATTGATAAAATAGAGCCTCTAAAAATCCTAGCAAAAGAAGCCCATCCAAGAAGTCCAATTGCAATAAAAATATTTACTATACCCGGACCTAAAACAGTCATTATTGCAATTGCTCCTAGGATATAAGGAAATGCAAAAAAAATATCAGCAATTCTCATTATTATAGTATCAGAAATATTACCAAAATATCCTGAAATTGCACCAAGTGAAAGACCAATTAAAACAGATATACCAACTGCAATTATGCCAACTTCTAGAGAGACTCTGCTTCCATAAATTATTCTGCTAAAAATATCCCTGCCTAACAAATCTGTCCCAAACCAATATGTCTTGTTAGGAGCAAGCAAGGAATCTTCCTTAATCCTGGCAATTGGATCATGAGGAGCAATAAATGGAGCAAAAATTGCAATTAAAATCAAAATAATTACAATTGCTAGACCAAACATTGCAAGTTTGTTTTTTCTAAGCCTCTTCCATGCATCTTTATAAAGTGAAGTTCTTGTATACTTTCTTTCCATAAAAAAGTCTTCAGCAAATTCTAGGCTAACTTCACCTTCTTCAATATGGCTGTTTATATCTAAATTTTTTTTATCTTTTTCTTCCATGCTTTATAAAATCTAAATAATTTCGACAAAATTTACCATTAATCATCATCGTTTATAATCATTGCTTAATAACTTATTGTCTCAAAACTTCTATATATTTCTTACTTCTATTTGTCTTTTTACTTAAATTGTAATCTCTTTTTTTTCAAACCTAATTCTTGGATCTAACCATGCATAAATTATATCTACAATCAAATTCATTATTATAAAAATTCCAACAAGTATTATAGTACCACCTACAACCACAGGGGCATCTCTCTGTAAAATAGCTAAGTAGATTGTTCTTCCTACCCCAGGCCAATTAAATACAGTTTCAGTTAGTATAGCACCACCCATTAATGAGCCTAAATCAAGTCCAATTAAAGTAACAACAGGGATTAATGCATTTTTCATAGCATGTTTTCCAATAACTTTAAACTGTGACAATCCTTTAGCATATGCAGTAGTTATATAATCATTAGATAAAGCTTCTAACATGGTGCTTCGCATCATTCTTGCAACAAATGCAGTTGAAACAGACGCAAGAGTGACTGCTGGCAGTATATAATATTTTATACTGCCATCACCATATCCTGACATTGGAAGCCAGCCTAATTTAAGGCCAAATGCCACCTGAAGCATCATACCAAGCCAATAAACAGGTACACATACTAAAATTGTTGTGGATATTGTGACAATAACATCCCAAACACTATATTTTTTAATGGCAGAAATAATACCTGCAAATATCCCTATAATTATTTCAATTATAATTGCCGCAAAAGCAAGTTTTATTGAATATGGATAATGTTCAGCCAAGATGCTATTAACAGACCGCTGATATCTGTAAGATGTGCCAAGATCACCAGAAAATAAACCTTTTATATACCTCCAATATTGAATATATATAGGCTGGTCTATGCCCATTTTAGCCCTTAAATTTGCAAGAGCTTCAGGCGTTGCTCCCTTTTGTAAAATCAGCTGAGCTGGGTCCTCGGGAATAATATAAAGTAAAATAAAAAGAAGAAGTGTAACACCTATAATAACAGGAATTATTTGTAATATTCTTCTTAAAATAAAATAAAGCATATTTTTTTACACAATATTTACTTTATTTAATTATTAATTTATTTATTTTTTTTAAAATGATATATTTTATAATTATTCCTAACCAATTGCAATAACTAATTTCAAAATATATTAATACAACCCGAATAAATATTTACTCGGGTTGTATTTTATTTTTTACTTTTTTTAAAATCTTTTAACTTATAAAAAAGTATTTTTTTCAATTTACTTTACTTTTCAATATAAACTTTGCTTAAATCGTATGTTTCCATAGGACTTAAAACAAAACCTTTAATGTGATCTGCAACTACTCTTCTTGCACCATAGAAGTATAATGGTATGAATGCATTATCTGCTAATACTTTTCTTTCAATTTCCTGATATTTTGCTATTCTTTCATTTTCATCCTTTGTCTGCCTTGCTTCAAGTAGAAGTTTGTCAACCTCAGGATTATTATAATCTGAATAATTATCACTGGACTTAGAGTAAAATAGCGGATATAAGAAATTGTCCATTGTTGGATAGTCAGCCATCCACCCAAGTCTGTAAAATGCAAGTTCTCCAGCTTTAGCCTTTTCAAGCATTGTTCCCCATTCATATCCTTCTATTTCAATATTCACACCAATTTCTTTTAAATCTGCTTGCAGTGCTTCAGCTAATGCTTCATGACCAGCACCTGTGTTAAATCCAAATTTTAAAGTTGGAAGTCCTTCTCCATTAGGATATCCAGCTTCAGCTAAAAGCTGCTTTGCTTTTTCAGGATCGTATTTATAAGGTGCTTGATTTTCTTTAAAACCAATAATACCTCTTGGAACAATTCCTGTTGCTGGTGTGGGAACACCTTCCATTATTACATCACAAATATTTTGTCTGTCAATTGCATAGTTCATTGCTTCTCTAAGCTTTGGATTATCCTTAAAAGGTTCTATTTGAACATTCATTCCATAATAATACAAAGCCAAAAGCGGAATAGAAATTACATTATCTTTTAGCTGTGGATCTTGTTCAGTAGCTTTAATTTTTCCAGTAGGAATTGAGGTATAATCAATATTTCCAGCTTTAAATTCAAGAAATGCAGTATTTTCATCAGCAATAATTTTATACTCTACAGCATCAAGTTTTGCTTTAGTACCATAATAGTCATCATTTCTAACAAGTTTAATATATTGGTCATCAACCCATTCAACAAATTTAAATGGACCAGTACCATTGATATGTTTAGTATAATCTTGACCCCATTTTTCAATATCTGCTTGTTTTACAGGGTAAAATACAACATGACCAAGTGTGTTTATAAAATCAGCATAAGGATAAGAAAGTGTTACCTGAATGGTGTAATCATCAATAGCTTTAACGCCTTCAAGCTCTTTTGCAGTGCCTTCCTGGCATGCATCATAGCCTTTAATTGCTGACAGATGATATGCAAGATATGAAGCTGTTTCTGCAAGTACTGCTCTTGTCCATGAATAAACAAAATCTTGCGCAGTTAATTTTGAACCGTCATGAAACTTCACACCTTTTTTTATATGGAAGGTATAAACAAGCCCATCATCACTCACTTCCCATTTTTCGCACAGTTCAGGAACTATTTTTAGAGTCTGAGGATCATAATCAAACAATCCATCCCATACCTGTCTTATTACTTGTATTCCTTCACTTTCATAACTGTTAGGTGGATCAAGAGATACAGGCTGGTTTATGTGCAGTCTCATAGTTCCACCTGTCGGTTGAGCAACTTTACAACCAATTAAAAGTGAACCAACCATGGATAATACAACTAAAACCGATACAAGCGCAATTATTATTGTTCTACTTTTCATCTAACCCCCTTTTAAAATTGTTAAATTACTATTATTTTTATATTATAAATTATTATTATAATTATATTATTATATTTGTAGTTATATTATACTATTTATTATACTTTTTCAAATACATTTATAAATTTTTAAAATTTAAAATATTAAGATATTAATAAGCACCTAAATAAACACCTGAATTTTAAAAACAAATATTTGTTGCGAAATCTACCAAAAAAAGAAAAAAAATAATCGTAATTAAGTTTAACTTAAATTAAGTAAGATAAAAAATCATTATTTATAAGATTATAAGAAAATAAAAAGTATTATAGATGTTATTGCAAAAACAATACCTAATATTATTGTAATTCTATCTAGATTCTTTTCAACAATACCGGCTCCATCGAAAGTCTCTACCATTCCGGAAAACAATCCTGAAATACCTCCACCCCTGCCAGCATGAAGTAAAATAAATAAAATTATACCAATGCATGCAATTATATGTATACCAAATATAATATTAAGCCAAATTGAACCCATAAAACTAATCCTTCCTCTAATAATTATATAATCCTATTTAATTTTTTATTAAAAATTTAATTAACATAAAATTGAACAAAAATAAATTTAATTATACCAATATAATTAAAAAATACTCAATAAATTATTAATTATTATAATTAATATCATAATTAAACTTTTAAGTTTTTAATAATTATTTGAATTGTTACAAGTTTTAAACTTTTATTTTACCAAAAAAATATTTTTTTTAAAAAAAATCATTGTTATTGCAAAATTAATGAGTTTCCGGTCATATCTAAGGGTTTTTCTATATTTAATAATTCAAGAATAGTTGGTGCAATATCGCAAAGTGCACCAAATTTTTTAATATATTCATCTTTAGTTATTTTTTCCAACTTTTGTTGGCTGAGTAATTTTTTAAATAATAACTCTCCTTTTAACCGTTTAATCTGATTTGAACAAATTATAAAAGGGACCATTGAAGTTGAATGGGCTGTTATAGCACTACGATCATTGCAATCAACCATTTCTTCAGCATTTCCATGGTCTGCTGTTATTATACCTATTCCATTTTTCTCATTAATTTTGTTTATAACCATTCCTACACATTTATCAACTGTTTCTATTGCTTTTATTGCTGCTTCTAAAATTCCAGTATGACCAACCATATCTGGATTTGCATAATTTATAATAATAACATCATATATATTTTTATCTATTAGCTCAACAACTTTATCTGTAACCTCAAAAGCACTCATTTCAGGCTTTAAATCATAAGTTGCAACTTTAGGAGATGGAATTAGTACTCTGTCTTCATTAAGATAAGCTTTTTCTACTCCACCATTAAAGAAAAAAGTCACATGTGCATATTTTTCTGTTTCTGCAATTCTAAGCTGTTTAAGACCATTATTTGATATTACCTCACCTAGCGTGTTTTTAATTTCTGTTGGCGGAAAAGCAACAGGGGCATTATATTCCTTATTATACTGAGTCATACAAACAAAATAGACTTTTGGTGGGTTTGGTCCTCTGTCAAATTCATTAAAATCATCATATATAAAAGATTTTGTAATTTGCCTAGCTCTATCAGGCCTGAAATTAAAAAATACAACTGAATCTCCGCTTTTTATTCTTGCACAATCATTATCCTTTACCTGCACAAGTGCTGGCACAACAAATTCATCATCAATCCCACTCTGATAAGATTTTTCCACTAACTCTATGCTGCTTTGAAATACTTCACCTTTCCTATAAACCATTGCATCATATGCTTTTTTTACTCTATCCCACCTATTATCTCTATCCATTGCATAATATCTACCGCTAACCGTAGCAATTTCTCCAATACCTTCTTGTTTAAGATATTCTTCAAGATCTTTTAAAAATAAAATTGCACTTCTTGGAGGGACGTCTCTGCCATCTAGGAAAGCATGTATATGGAGTTTTTTTAAATTATTTTTTTTTGCTAATTCTACTAGAGCTTTTAAGTGGGAAATATGGCTATGAACTCCACCATCAGAAACTAAACCCATTATATGAAAACAGCTATTGTTTTTAATAACATTTTTAACAGCTGATATTAAAATCTCATTTTTAAAAAAATCACCTTCTCTTATTGCCTTAGAAATTCGGGTAAACTCTTGGTAAACCACTCTTCCTGCACCAATATTTAAATGACCAACCTCAGAATTACCCATCTGGTTGTCTGGAAGACCAACAGCTTCACCTGAAGAAAAAAGAGCAGTATTTGGATATCTAGCACTGTAGTTATCCATATTTGGAGTATTTGCAAGTTTAATTGCATTGCCTTCAGTGTTTGTACTAAGACCCCATCCATCAAGAATAATTAAACATAAGGGCTTGCTAAAGTTATATTTTCTATAATCATTCATTATTCATAAAACTTTAAATTAACAAAAATTAATAATTTTATTAATAATTTAATTAATAATTTATTATTGCTAAAAAGTCTAATACATTTATACTTGCACCACCTACAAGCGCTCCATCAATTTCAGGCATTGCCATCAATTCTGAAATATTGGATGGCTTTACACTTCCGCCATATTGGATTCTTATTAATTGTGCAGTATTATTATTAAATAATGAGGAAATTTTATTTCTAATTTCACCGCACATTTCATTTGCATCATCTGATGTAGCAGTTTTTCCTGTGCCAATTGCCCAAATAGGTTCATACGCAATTGTAATATTTTTTACATTATTTTCCTCAATTGAATCAAGGCATTCTTCAAGCTGCTGCAATACAAAATTTACAGCTTTTCCTGACTGGCGAATTTCAAGAGATTCACCAATACATAAAATTGGTTTTAAATTATATAAAAATGAAGCTTTAAGCTTTTTATTAACTGTTTGATTTGTTTCAGCAAAATATTGTCTTCTTTCACTATGTCCAATTATTACATAATCAATATTTAAAGCTTTTAGCATTTCAGGTGAAATTTCACCAGTGTATGCACCATTTTTTTCCCAATGCATATTTTGAGCACCAATTTTAAACTCAAGCTTATCTGTATCTATAATATTCTTAACACTTCTTAGAGCAGTAAAGGGAGGGCATATACATACCTCGCAATTATTTTTATTCCTATATCGATAGCTTAAATCTTGAACAAATTGAATTGCATCAAGATGGGTCAAATTCATTTTCCAGTTACCTGCAATAAATGGAATTCTTAAATTGTTTTTATTTTTTTTTAAGTTATTTTGTTTATCATTTTTTTCTGTTTCTGTCATTAATATCTCCTATATATTTTACTTATCTAACTTTTATTTATCTAATAATGCTGCTACACCAGGAAGAATTTTACCCTCCAAAAACTCCATTGAGGCACCGCCGCCACTTGAAACATGAGAAAATTTACCTTCTAACTTAAATTTTTTAATTGCAGCTAAAGTATCACCGCCACCAACCACTGTTACAGCATTGCTATTTGCTATAGCTTCTGCTATTTCTTTAGTGCTTTTGGCAAACTTATCAAATTCAAAAACGCCCATTGGGCCATTCCAGAAAATAGTTTTTGCCTTTGCTATTTCATCAATATATAATTTTGTTGTTTTCTCTCCAATACCCATGCCTTCCCAGTCAGAAGGTATTGAATCTATATTAACATTTTTACCCTCTGCATTTTCGCTAAATTCATTTGCTATAATAACATCTACCGGTAACAGTAAGTTTACATTATTTTCTTTAGCTGTTTTAATCATTTCATTTGCATATTCTAACTGATCATCTTCACAAATCGATTTTCCTATCTGAAATCCTTGAGCTTTTAAAAAAGTGTAGGTCATGCCACCGCCAAGTATTAAGGAGTTTACTTTATTTAAAAGATTTTTTATTACAAGTATTTTATCAGAAACTTTACTGCCGCCCAGTACTGCAATAAAAGGCCTTTGTGGGTTTTCAAGCAAACTTGATAAAACTTCAACTTCTTTTTTTAATAGAAAGCCAGAAACTGCTGGTAAATAATTTGCTACTCCTGTAATTGATGCATGTGCCCTATGAGAAGAGCCAAACGCATCGTTGACATAGATTTCAGCAAGAGATGCCAAGTTTTTTGCAAATTGGGAATCATTCTTTTTCTCACCCGGGTCAAATCTTAAATTCTCAAGCATTACAATTTCAGAAGGTTTCATTTCATTAAGAATATAATCTTTAATTTGCTCTGAATAAATTTCATCAAATTTTTTTACTTTTTTACCTATTAACTTCTCAAGTTCTTTTGCTGCAGGAGTTAGCCTATATTTTTCATCTACAGTATCCTTTGGTCTGCCAAGATGGCTCATTAATATTACTTTTGCATTCCTTTCAATTAGGTAGTTAATTGTTGGAAGAGATAATTTTATTCTAGTATTATCAGCAACATTTAAACTTGCATCTAGCGGGACATTGTAATCTACTCTTACAAGAACCCTTTTTCCTTTTACATCAATATCTTCAATAGTCTTTTTATTAAACATCTAAACCTCCTAAATTAAAAAATAACAAAGTAACCGAGGTAATTTTAAATAATATACCTAATATATTTAATATACCCCGGTTACACATAATACTTTTTAAAATAAATTTTTAACTATTTAGCAACAAGCTTTACTAAATCGAAAAGTCTTGATGAATATCCCCATTCATTATCATACCAAGTTAAAATTTTTATCATATTACCGATTTTCATTGTTGATAATGCATCAAAAATTGAAGAATGACGATTTCCAATTATATCTGCAGATACTATTGGGTCTGGACAATACTGTAAAATGCCCTTCATCTTAGAGCTTTCTGCAGCTTTTTTGAAAGCTTCATTAACTTGTTCTACTGTAACGTCTTTCTCTAAATTAACAACTAAGTCAACAATTGAACCAACAGGTGTTGGTACACGCAGAGCAATACCATCCATTTTACCTTTAAGCTCTGGTATTACTAAACCAATTGCACTTGCTGCACCAGTTGATGTAGGGATTATAGAAAGAGCAGCAGCCCTTGCTCTTCTTAAATCCTTGTGTGGAAAATCATGAATCTTTTGGTCATTTGTATAAGCATGAACTGTTGTCATAAATCCATTTATTATACCAAAATTGTCATTTAAAACTTTTGCTGCTGGCGCAAGAGCATTTGTTGTACAAGAAGCATTTGAAATAATATTATGTGCTTTTTTATCATAAGTTTCATCATTAACACCCATTACTATAGTAGCATCAGCACCATCACCTTTCATTGGAACTGAAACAATAACCTTTCTTGCTCCTGCTTCAAGATGCTTACCTGCTTCTTCTTTTTTTCTAAATTTCCCAGTAGATTCAATTGCAACTTCAACTCCTAACTCTTTCCATGGAAGCTGTGCAGGGTCTGAAACCATTGTTGATCTAATTTTCTTTCCATCAATATAAATTGCACTGTCATCAGCACTGATTTCATTTTCTAGAACACCAAAAACTGAATCATATTTTAGCAAGTGTGCTAGTACTTTAGGTTCTGCCAAGTCATTAATCCCTACAACCTCTATTTCATTGTTAGTGTCATACTTTAGCAAAACCCTCATAAAAACTCTACCAATCCTGCCAAATCCATTAATTCCAACTTTAATAGCCATTTTTCCTCCTTTTTACTAACTATTTTTAATTTAACATTTAACTATTTTTAATAAATCGCAATATTGTAACAGATTTATAACAAATAATAAAGAATAAAATTAAAATATTTTATTCAATTTTGTCATTCAATTTTATCAATATCTTTATGTAAGAGTTTTAAAGAGTAACCTTTAAGCTTTAAATAATAATAAACTCTTTCTGCAATAACAACAGATCTGTGTCTACCGCCTGTGCAGCCAATGCCAATACCTAAATAACTTTTACCTTCTTCAATGTAATTTGGGATTAAAAAGTCCAATAATTTTTCAAATAAACGAAGAAACTGCTTCGTTTCTTCCTTATTCATAACAAAATCAATTATTTCCTTATTATGTCCATCCAAATCTTTTAATTCATCAATATAATATGGATTTGGTAAAAACCTTACATCCATAACTATATCCAAACTTTCATGGGGTATACCATATTTATAACCAAAAGAAATAATGCTTATCTGAAATAAATTGCTTTTTTCTTCTGGACTCATTAATCTCTCAGCAATTTCTAATTTTAATTCTCTTGGTGAAAGAGATGTTGTATCAATTATAACGTCTGAAATTTCTCTCAATTTATATAATTGCTGTTTTTCTTTTTCTATTCCTGTAGGTAAGTTGCCATTTTCAGTTAACGGATGCTTTCTTCTTGTTAATGAAAATCTTCTAATTAAAATTTCTTTTGCTGCCTCTAAAAAAACAATTTTAAATGTTATTTTCTTTTCTTTTAAAATATCTATGGTGCCATATATTTCATTAAATAACAAACCGCTACGTAAATCAATAGCTACTGCTACTCTATCAATAGTTTTATCTTTCATCTTAAAAAAATCAATTACATTAATTAATAAGCTTGCAGGCAAATTATCAATACAGTAATATCCTGCATCTTCAAAATACCGAAGGGCAGAAGTCTTACCTGCTCCTGATAATCCAGTGACAATAATTAATTTTAATTCTTGCATAAATTACTCCAGCAGAAGTCGTTTTACACACTAAAATAAATTATATAAATTATATAAATTAGAAAAATTAGCTGATAAATTGTATCTTTAATTATAAGTTATTATAATATACCTTATTGTCCTAATTTTGTCATTTATTACCACAATTATAAATTTAACAATATTTAAAATTATAATAATTATAAACTAATAATTTTAATTGTCATATTAATTGTTATATATATTTAAACATTTTAATAAATATTTAAAAAATACTTAATAAATTAAAAAATTATCAATACCTGTTTAAACTGTCATAAATATTTACTGCATCTTTATAGCTTAATCCTTTAATTTTTAACAAATCTTGAAGAGTTGCAGATTTTAATTCATCTAATGTCGGATATTTGCTAAGTATTTTTTCTTTTTTAATTTTTCCAATGCCTTTAATTCCATCAAGAATAGAATTTGTCATATGCTTTTCCCTTAATTTTCTGTGAAAAGTGATTGCAAATCTATGTGCTTCATCTCTAGCTTTATAAATTATTCTTGCAATACTTTGATGCTTCTCTTCAAATTTTTTTGTTAAAAATCCATCTGGATATTTGCTGCAATAAATAATTTCATGTTTTTTTGCAATACTGATTAAATCAATATCATGTATGTTTTCATTATCCAATACTCTTTTTGCTGCATTATATTGAGCTTTACCACCATCAATTACAATTAAATCAGGTTTTTCATAAAAGCTCTCTTCAATGTTTAAATTTAGATTAGCTAAGTATTTAATTCTTCTACTTAATATTTCACTTATCATTGAAAAATCATCTTGTCCAGCAACAGTTTTTATTTTAAAATGCCTATAATTACTTTTAAGAGGACTTCCATTTATTAAAACAGACATTGCACCAACACAAAAGTTTGGCCCAATATTTGAAATATCATAACACTCTATTCTTTTTGGTATATTCTTAAGACCAAGCAACTCCTTAATATTTAATAATTCTTTGAATACCTTAGAATGACCAGAGCTTTTCTCAAATTTCTTCTTTTCAAGAAATAACACTGCATTTTTAGTTGCCATCTCTAAAACTTCTTTTTTAGGACCTTTTTTTGGAACTTTAATTTCAATTTTCTTTCCTTTTAGCTGTTTAAACCATTGTTCAATAGCATTTTTATCTTCAATTCTATAAGGAATATGTATAAATGAGCTAATGTTATCAATTTCTAAATAATAATCTTTAATGAATGCACTTAATAGTTCAGAAGGATTTGCAACAACAACATTTGATATTAAAAAATTATTTACAGAAACTAATTCATTATTCCTATAGCTAAATACACTTACTGCGGCAAACTTCAACTCTTCATCAAAGCTGCAAGAGACTGCATCCCAACTATTTTTTGAAGTTAAATTAAAAAATATTTTTTGGTCTATCATTAAGCTATCTATTAATTCAATTTGTTTCTTAACTGAATCTGCTTTTTCATATTCTTGATGGGCAGAATATTCAGCCATTTTATTTTTTAAAATTTTAATAATTTTATTTCCCTTACCTGTAAAAAGAAGTTTTATTAACTCAGTATTTTGTCTATAATCAAATTCAGATATATTTCCAACGCATGGTGCAGAACAAAGTTCAATATGATAGTTTAAACAGACAGAATTTTTAATTTTTCCTGGAGTAGGTTTATTACAATCTCTAATTTTAAATATTTTCCTTAGTAGAACTAGTAATTCTTTTAAATTTTTAACATTTGTAAAAGGTCCAAAATACTTTGCACCTTTTATATTTTTATTTCTTGTGATAAATATTCTAGGATAACTCTCGTTTTCAGTTAAAACAACAAATGGATACGATTTATCATCTTTTAAATAAATATTATATTTTGGTCTATTTTTTTTTATTAAATTGCTCTCAAGAATTAATGCTTCAACATCATTTTCTGTTACTATATAGTCAAAGGATGCAATTTTATTTGTAAAAAAAGAAATTGGGTGAGTAATGTAGTCTAATTTATCTTTATGTTGAAAATAAGTTTTAACTCTATCTGAAAGGTTTTTTGCTTTACCTACATATATTATTTTGCCGGATGAATCCTTAAACAAATATACTCCTGGCTTTTTAGGGAGAACAGCCAGTTCTGGAATAATATCAATAACTTTAACTTTATTAACATTTTTAACATTAATATTTTTACTTTTACTATCCATTTCATTCTTAACTTTTTTATCGTGTGTAACATTGATTATATTTTTTTATTATTTTTATTTTATTATTTTTATTTTTCTACTATTTAGAAAAAACAGCTTGTTTATTTTTTTCTATTGTATTTAAAACATTTTTTAAAAATTGACCAGTAAAAGAGCATTCTACTTTTGAGACTTCCTCAGGTGTTCCAGTAGCTATAATTTGTCCACCTTTATCTCCACCTTCTGGCCCAAGGTCTATTATATAATCAGCTGACTTTATAACTTCCAGATTATGTTCTATTACAACAACAGTATTGCCAGCATCAACAAGCTTATTAAGTATTTTTAAAAGTTTTTTAATATCATCAAAATGAAGTCCAGTAGTAGGTTCATCAAGCAAATATAAAGTATTGCCTGTTTCCCTTTTTGACAATTCTGTTGACAATTTTACTCTTTGAGCTTCTCCACCAGATAATGTTGTCGACGACTGACCTAACTTAATATATCCCAATCCAACATCATTAATTAGCTCAAGCTTATTTCTTATTCTAGGAATATTTTTAAAAAAATCTAATGCTTCTTCAACTGTCATATCTAAAACTTCTGCAATATTTTTACCTTTGTATTTAATCTCTAAAGTCTCTCTATTATACCTTTTACCTTTACAAACTTCACAAGGCACATAAATATCAGGTAAAAAGTGCATTTCAATTTTTATTTCACCGTCACCAGCACAAGCTTCACACCTACCGCCTTTTACATTAAAAGAAAATCTTCCAGGCTTATAGCCATGAATTTTTGCTTCTTGAGTCATAGAAAATAATTCTCTAATATATGTAAAAACCCCTGTATATGTTGCAGGATTAGACCTAGGAGTTCTTCCTATTGGAGATTGATCAATTACAATTACTTTATCTAAATTTTGATAATTTAAAATTGCCTGATGCAGCCCAGTTCTATGATTTGTTTTTGTCATAAGGTTTAAAAGAGCTGGATAAAGAATTTCATTAATTAAAGTGCTTTTACCAGATCCTGAAACACCAGTTATAGCAACAAACATTCCAAGCGGAATTTCCACATCTATATTTTTTAAATTATGCTCTCTTGCTCCTTTTATTATAATGCTTTTGCCGTTCCCACTTCTTCTTTTTTGTGGCACTGGAATATTTAATTTTCCAGAAAGATATTTACCTGTAATTGAGTTTTCACATTTTAGAATACCTTCAAGTTTTCCAGAATATACAATATTTCCGCCGTGTATGCCTGCACCTGGTCCAATATCTACTATCCAATCTGCACTTCTCATAGTTTCTTCATCATGCTCAATTACAATAATTGTGTTTCCTAAGTTTCTTAATCTTTTTAATGCATTGATTAATTTCTTATTATCTCTCTGATGAAGTCCTATGCTTGGCTCATCTAATATATAAAGAACACCTACAAGCCCTGAACCTATTTGAGTTGCAAGTCTAATTCTTTGAGATTCACCCCCAGATAATGTTTTAGCCTGCCTATCTAATGTTAAATAATTCAAGCCAACATCTTTTAAGAAATACAGCCTTTCAATTATTTCTTTAATCAACCTTTCACCAATTAGAGTATCTCTTTGACTTAGCTGTAAATTTTTCAGCCAATCTATTGCTTCATCAACTGTTTTTTTTGTAAATTCAGCAATAGAAATTCCGTTAATTTTTATTGCAAGGCTTTCAGGACGAAGTCTAGCGCCTTTGCATGAAGGACAAGGGATTTCACTTACTAGCCTGTCTATCTTTTCTCTTTGCTCCTCAGAATCAGTTTCAATATATCTTCTTGTTAAATTATTTGCCAACCCTTCAAATTTTAAATAATAGTATCTAATTTGCCCTTTATGATTTCTATAACGTACCCTTATTTTTTCCCCATTTGTTCCATAAAGAATTATTTTTTTAATTTCATCATCTAATTTTTCAAATGGTGTGTTTAAATCAAAACCGTAAGCTTCTGCTAAGCTCCTCATAAGCTGAGAATAATAGTTGGAATAATTCATATTAAAAAAAGAAATAGCTCCTTCATTAATTGAAAGCGAGGGGTTTTCAATAATTAGTTTTGGGTCTATTTCCTTTTTAAAACCTAAACCGCTGCATTGTCTACAAGCGCCATAAGGACTATTAAATGAAAACATTCTAGGTGAAATTTCCTCGTAACTTATTGAGCAGTCTACACAGGTATATTTTTCAGAAAATGTTAAAGCATTCCCATTCTCATTCTCATTTTCATTCTCATTTGCATTTTCATTTTCATTTTCAACTTTATCAACTTCAACTCTAACAATTCCATCGCTTTCTCTTAAAGCAATCTCAACATCTTCAGTTAATCTTTTTTTTATTTGCTCATTTATCTTTAATCTGTCAATAACTAATTCAATTTCATGTTTTTTATTTTTATCAAGAGAAATTTCAGGATTTTCTGAAAGGTTATAAATTTTATCATCAATTTTTATACGAAGGTAACCTTCTTTTTTTGCACTTTCAATTATTTTGTTATATTCACCTTTACGTCCCCTTACAATGGGTGAAAGTATTTGGATTTTTGTATTTAATGGTAACTGTAAAATTCTATCAACAATTTGGTCTACTGTTTGCCTTTTAATTTCTTTTCCACAAATATAACAATAAGGTTTACCAATCCTTGCAAAAAGAACCCTTAAGTAATCATAAATTTCTGTAATTGTCCCCACAGTAGAACGTGGATTTTTAGAAACCCCTTTTTGATTTATTGAAACAGCAGGAGACAGTCCTTCAATTAAATCTACATCTGGCTTATCCATTTGTCCAAGAAACTGCCTTGCATATGAAGACAAAGATTCAACATATCTTCTTTGCCCTTCAGCATATATGGTATCAAAAGCAAGAGAAGATTTTCCAGAGCCACTAACACCTGTAAAAACAATAAATTTATCACGTGGGATGTTTAGATTAATATTTTTTAAGTTATGCTCTCTTGCGCCTTTTATTATTATTTCATTTTTCATAGTTAATTTTATTACATAATGTTTTAATATTATTTAAATTAATGCTTTATCTCTTTGCTTTATTTCTTGAGTTACTTAATGTTTTATCTCTTGAATTACTTATTATCTCTATTGCAGATTTAATTTTTTTTATTTCATCCCTTATAAAAGCAGCTTTTTCAAAATTTAATTCAGCTGCAGCCAAATGCATCTCTTCTTCTAAGCCGCTTATTATATTATCAATTTTTGATAAATCCAAATTTTTTAATTTTTCTAAATCCATATAACTTGTAAACTTTTCTCTTTTATCTGAAATTAATTCTGTTCTTGCTGAGCTTTTAGATTTAATACCTGTTGCAGTTAATATATCTGAAATATTTTTTCTTATTGTCTGCGGAGTTATGCCATGCTTAATGTTGTATTCAATTTGAATTTTTCTCCTTCTATTTGTCTCTTCAACTGCGTTTTTCATTGCATTTGTAATATTATCTGCATATAAAATTACTGCACCATCTACATTTCGTGAAGCTCTTCCTATAGTCTGGATTAAAGAAATTTCAGAACGTAAAAAGCCCTCTTTGTCTGCATCTAAAATAGCAACTAATGAGACTTCCGGTAAATCTAAACCTTCGCGAAGCAGGTTTATTCCAACTAATACATCAAATTCTCCTGATCTTAAGCCCCTTAATATTTCTATTCTTTCAAGAGTATCAATTGTTGAATGGAGATATCTTACTTTAATGTTCTTACCCGCTAAAAAATCTGCTAAATCCTCAGCCATTTTTTTTGTAAGCGTTGTAACCAATACCCTTTGACCATTAGAAACTCTTTTTTTTATTTCACCCATTAAATCTTCTATCTGAGCTTTTGTAGGCCGAATAAAAACTTCAGGATCAACAAGACCTGTTGGTCTAATTATTTGTTCAACAATTTGCATACTTACTTTTTTTTCAAATGGGCCTGGAGTGGCAGTGGTAAAAATAACTCGTTTTACTTTATTTAAAAATTCATCAAATCTTAGCGGTCTATTGTCTAGTGCAGAAGGAAGCCTAAAGCCGTAATCAACAAGGGTTTGCTTTCTGGATCTATCCCCCTCATACATACCCCTAATTTGAGGTACAGCAATATGAGATTCATCAATAATAGTTAAAAAATCTTCTGGAAAAAAGTCAATTAAAGTATTTGGAGTTTCTCCAGGGTTTTTTCCTAAAATATGTCTTGAATAATTTTCAATTCCACTACAAAACCCAAGTTCTGCTATCATTTCCATATCATATCTAGTTCTAGATTCTAGCCTTTGAGCCTCCAAGAGCTTACCGTTTTTCTTAAAATATAAAACTCTTTCTTTCAACTCCTCTTCAATAGAAGTTAACGCCCTTTTAATCCAATCAGATGTTGCAAGAAAATGGGTAGCTGGAGAAATTACAACCATGTCCAAATTATTATAAATTTCCCCTGAAATTGGATCAAATTCATAAATCTTTTCTATCTCATCACCAAAAAGCTGAATTCTGACTGCTCTATCTTGATATGCTGGAAAGATTTCAACAATATCTCCCTTAACCCTAAACTTGCCCTGACTAAATTCATAATCATTTCGTTCATATTTAATAGAAATTAAATTTTTAATAAGCTCTTCTCTTTCATATTCACTGTTTTTCTTTAAAAAAATTCTTTGCTTCTCATATTCTATTGGAGAGCCAAGATTATATATACAAGAAACACTTGCAACTACTATAACATCATTTCTAAGATAAAGAGAATTAGTAGTAGAAAGCCTTAATTTTTCTATCTCTTCATTAATTGAAGTGTCCTTTTCTATATACATATCTTTACTTGGAATATAAGCTTCAGGCTGATAGTAATCATAATAACTTACAAAATATTCAACAGCATTTTCTGGAAAAAATTCCTTAAATTCATTACAAAGCTGAGCTGCCAATGTTTTATTTGGTGCAAGAACTAGTGTGGGAAGCTGTATATTCTGTATTACATTAGCCATGGTATAAGTTTTACCAGAGCCTGTAACGCCCAGCAAAGTCTGGAATTTATAATTTTTTTTTAAGCCTTCTGTTAACTGATCAATCGCCTTTTGCTGGTCACCTTGTGGTGAATAATTTGAAGTAATTTTAAATTTTCTGTTTATTATCATTTTAATTTTATTATCATCTTTATTAAATAAATAGTTATAATGGTTATTAAAAAAGCTAAATCATTTAAGCTATATTATTTTAAACTAAACTACTTTATTTATTTTTTAAATTTATTCTATAAATTAACATCTTTTATAAAATTAAGCCCTTTTATATAATTAAGACTTTTGTTAAATTAAGACTTTTTACTAAATTAAGACCTTTTCTTAAATTAAGAGTTTTTGGCATAATAATCTTTTAATATTATTTCCTTTACTTTATCAACTTCATTTTCTAGACTTTCTAAATCTTTAGTATTTTCTACTATATAGTTTATATTATTTTTTTTAATTTTTATATACTGACCCTTAATTCTTATTAACGCTTCGTTTAAATTTATTAAATTTTTTTCCATTAAAAGCTTACATCTTTTTTTAATATTTGATTTAACCAGAATTATAAAATTACAATAATTGTAAATATCTAAGCTAAAAAGAATTGCTGCATCAATTATTAAAAAATCCCAATTATTTTCTTTTTTCAGCTTTGAAACAAACTTCTTTACATTTTCATCAATTAACGGAATCATAATTCTGTTTAATTTTTCAAGTTCAATTTTTGAATTAAAAACTATTAAAGCTAATTTTTTAAAATCAATATTATTATCATCTAGAAATATTGAGTTTCCAAAATACTCTCTAAGTTTTAAAAGAACACTTTTATTTTTTTTATATATATTTTTTGCTTCTAAATCAATATCATAGACAAAGCTTCTTTCAAGCTTTTTACTTAACATCTTAGCAACAGTTGTTTTACCACAAGCAGTTTTTCCTGTTACTCCAATAATATATATATCTCTGCTTTTTAAATTGTTCACTTCTTTATTAAATGCTTTTAGTCTTATTTTAATATTATTATTTAATCTTATTATTATATAACTTATTTATTATAAAACTTTTTTAAAGTAATTAAATTATTTTAATAACACACATTATTACCATATTTTTTTTGACAGCAATTAAAGTTGATCAAAGTAAGCACAGATTTTTATCCATTAAATATTTTAAATACAAATTAAAAGTTTATAACCAATTGATATTATAAACTTTCACATAAATCATGGCATCATTAATTTTGCTAAGTTAGCATCAAAACTTTTGTGATAAAAAATAAATTAATGGTCAAGTATGGGTTATGTAGAAAACCATTTGAAGTATTGCACTGTTATATTGGTACTATTATTTTTAAGCTGTAGATTAAGAATGCTAAAGTCTTATGGTAAAATAATTAAAAATGCTTTAATTTAATTAAATTAAAACAAATTTAATAAATAAATATTTTAAGTAAAATAAGTATTTAATAGTATTTAATTATATTTAATAAATATTTAATTAAAGCAATAAGCTATTCTAAGTTTGCTTCATGCTTCATTTCTTCAAGAATTTTTTTAATTGCTTTCTTTTTTTCTTCTGGATCAAGACCTTCAAGTTGGCTATCTATTAAACTATCGCCATTTTTTTCTGAAACTAAATTTTGTTCTTCTTTTTCTTTATCTGAAATACTTAAGTCTTGAACATTACCGCTTTTGTCAACACCAGTAGCATCAGCAGTATTTTCTGAACTTTTTATGCTTTCTTTTATTTTATCTTTATCGGATTCAGCTACACTAGATACTTGTATTTTAATCTTTACTTTTTCATCTTTTTTGCCTTCAGTAATGTCTTTTTCTTTAAGTTCTTTACCAGCTTTTTCAGTATCTATCTCGTCAGGCTCTGGATGCTCTACCTGTTTAACACTAAAAGCCATTCTTCTTTTATCAAAATCTATATCTATAATTCTTATTGTTAATTCATCACCAATTTTGGCTACATCGCTTGGCCTTCTAATTGGCTCAGAAGAAAGTTCTGTAATATGAACTAGGCCTTCTAATCCTGGCTCAATTTGAACAAATAAACCAAACTTCACTATACGTGATACTTTTCCAGTAACTACATCCTTAATTTTATATTTCTTTATTTTTTCAAGCCATGGGTCTTTTTGTGTCTGCTTTAACCCTAAAGAAAGCCTTTGTTTTTCCCTGTCTATATCTAGTACTTCAACGTTTACTTCGTCATTAACTTTTACAACCTCTGAAGGATGTTTTACATGATTCCAAGATAACTCAGAGATATGAATTAAGCCATCAATTCCGTCAACATCAACGAACGCTCCAAAATCTGCAATACTAGTAATTATACCCTTTTTAATTTGTCCTACTTCAATACTATCTAAAGCAGATTTTCTTTGAACCTTTCTTTCATCTTCAATTATTGCCTTTCTTGAAAGAACAACATTATTCCTATTCCTATCAACTTCTATAATTTTACAAAGGCACTTTTCGCCAATATATGAGTTTAAATCCTTAGTTTTTCTAATATCTATAAGTGAAGCAGGCAAAAATCCCCGTAAACCAATGTCTAAAATTAAGCCACCTTTCACACATTCAATTACTTCACCTTCAATAACTTCGCCATTTTTATAAATTTCTTCAATCCTGTCAAAACTTTTTTCAATCTCGGCCCTTTTTTTGGATAAAATTAACCTTCCATCCTGGTCCTCTTTTTGTAGAACCATTATATCTATTTCCTCATCAATACTAAGAACTTCTTCAGGTCTAACATTATTTCTAATTGAAAGTTCTGAAAAAGGTATAACCCCTTCAGATTTATAGCCAACATCTATTAAAACTTCATCTTTATCAATTTTTACAACCTTGCCACGTAAGATATCACCTTCGTTGAAGTTAATTATTGTTGCATCATAATTTGGTACTAATTCACCTGCCTCATTTTTAATCATATAGTTATCATCATTTAATCTGTTAAAATTTTTATTTTTAACCATTATTAAAAAAACCACCCTTCATTTTAAATTTAAAACGCACAAAAGAATATCATGTATAAAATTATTTATCAATATCTTTAAAATATTTTATTTAAACCAAATTATTCTAAAAGCCAGTTTTTGCCAACTTTTATATCAACTTTTAAAGAAGTTTTTAAATTTACTGCATTTTCCATTGCATTCTTTATCAAATTTTTAATAGTTTCTACATCATTTTTTTTAACTTCTAAGACAATTTCATCGTGGACGTGGAGTATTATATTAGAATCCAGCTTTTGTTCTTTTATACTTTTAAATATTTTAACTGTAGCTATTTTCATTATATCAGCAGCTGTCCCTTGTATTGGAGTATTAATTGCAAGACGTTCACCAAGATTTCTAATATTTGCATTTGTGCTTGCAAGCTCTTTAATATATCTTTTTCTGCCAAACATTGTTACAGCATAACCAGTTTTGTATGCACTAGTAATTAAACTATTAATGTATTCTTTTATTTTTGGGTATTTATTAAAATAAAGCTGAATATATTGTCTTGCTTCATCCTCTGATATATCTAATCTGCTTTTTAGCCCAAATTCAGTCATTCCGTAAATTATACCAAAATTTATTGCTTTTGCTTTTCTTCTTAAATTTTCATCCACCTTATCATAGCTGACCCCAAATATTTCAGATGCTGTTTTTGCATGTATGTCCTCTCCTAAATTAAATGCTTTTATTAATTCTTCATCATTAGCTAAATGCGCAAGCACCCTTAACTCAATCTGAGAATAATCAGCAGAAATTAACAAATCATACCCTATTCCTGGAATAAAAGCTTTCCTTATTTGCCTTCCAAGCTCTGTTCTAATTGGAATATTTTGAAGGTTAGGATTATTTGAACTTATTCTTCCTGTAGTTGTTCCTAGTTGATTATAAGTTGCATGAACTCTCTTATCTTTCTCATCTACAATTTTAGGCAACACATCAAGATAAGTATTTTTTAACTTAACTTTTTCTCTATAATCCAGAATTTTTTCAATTACAGGGTGCAAATTAATTAATGAAATTAAAGTAGATGCATCTGTTGAATAACCAGTTTTTGTTTTTTTTGTCGGAATTAGTTTTAAATCTTGGTATAAAGTTTTTGCAAGCTGCTGTGTAGAGTTAATATTAAATGTTTTATTGCATAACTTATATATTTGGTTTGTTAAATCTTTTATATTTTTTTCATATTCCTTTATTAAATATTCTAAATATTCTACATCAACACTAACGCCTTTAAATTCCATTTCAGCCAGTACTTCAATTAAAGGAGCTTCAATTTCATAATATAAATAATCCAGTTTTTCAATTTTAATTTTTTCAGAAAGTTTATTATGTACTTGAGGAAAACACGATACTTCATTAATTAATTTTTTTATTATTTCAAAAAAGACATCGGGGTTATTTTGAAATTCCAAAGGAGATTGATAATTTTGCTGACTTATTTTTATATCGTCTACAATTTTTTCATTATAGCCATCTATTAATTCAGAGCATATTCCTTTAAAATCTATATCTGGCTTAACAGGATTTAAAAGCAAATACTGAATTTTAAAATCTTCAATTGGAGAGCTTAAATCAAATTTATTTTCTTTAAAAAACTTGTAGATTTGTTTAAAGTCAAAACCTATTTTTTTTAATTCAGCATTTTCTAATAATTTTTTTAAATTTAAATTCTGCCAATTTTCAATTAAAAAACTTCTGCTAAAAATTAAGAAATTTTTTAGCCCATCAAAAATAACTAAGTATTCTTCAGTTTTATAATCTTCATTTTTACTTAATGTATCTTGCTTATCTTTTTTATCTTGTTTATTTTGTTTATTTTCAATAAATTTAATAGTATTTATAAATACACAATTTTTAAAAGAAAGCAAAATTTTATTATCTAAATCAATATTATAATTAAAATTATATCTTATTACTTTATTGGAGTTATTGTTTATATTATTTGGTTTTGCTTTAAAACTGCTGTTGTAAAACCCTGTTATATTATAAAGCCTGTTTTTAAGGGTTTTAAATTCTAATGAGTCAAATAAATCTTCTGCTTTTTTTAACTCAAACCCAGAGAAATTTTTCAAAAGTAATGCTTTTATGTCAAGTTTTAAATCATCTTTTAAAGTTACAAGTTCTAAGCTTTTTCTAATTAAAGTTTCATTTTCTAGTAATAGATTTCTTAATTTCTCATTTTTTATTTCATCTATATTTTTAAATATATTTTCAATACTTCCAAATTTCTTAATTAAATCTTGTGCAGTTTTTGGCCCTATTCCAGGAGCCCCTGGAATGTTATCAGAAGTATCTCCTGTTAATGCTAAAAGATCTCTTATATTTTCTGGTTTTACTTCATATTTTTCCAATACTTTCTCATAGTTATATAAAACTGTTTCTGTTATACCTTTTTTTAGTGCAATAATAGAAACATTAGAATTAGGACTGAGTATCTGAAGTATATCTTTATCACTTGAAACAACAATAATTTCAGTAAAATCATTACTTACCTGCTTAATGATAGCAGATATTACATCATCTGCCTCAAAGCCTTCAACTTCAATACTTGAAATGTTTAAAGATTCAATTACTTCTTTAATAATTCTTATTTGATTTGACAACTCATCAGGCATTTTTTTTCTTTGTGCTTTATACTGTTCAAAAACATCATGGCGAAAAGTTGGACCTTTGCAGTCAAAAACACAAATAATAGTTTGAGGCTTATAATCCTCAATTAACTTTAACAGCATTGAAGTAAATCCATAAACTGCATTTGTTTGAACACCAGTAGAAGTTGCAATAGTTTGAGGTAAAGCATAAAAAGCACGATAAGCAATGTTATTGCTGTCTATTAAAATTAATTTATTTTCAATATTCAAAACCTAATACTCCTTGATATTGACCTTTATAATGACCTTGATATTAAGATAAAGTTAAGCTACAATTTTGTTTGTTTAGATTAATTGTTTAATTGCTTAATTTTTAATTTCTTAATTTTTTTAATTGCTTATTTTTTTAAATTTAATACACTTAATAAATTTAATACCTACTTATTGTTTAAACAAGTGCCGAAGTGGCGGAATTGGCAGACGCGCTGGACTCAAAATCCAGTGGACCGCGAGGTTCGTGTCGGTTCGACCCCGACCTTCGGCACCACTTTAATAATTTATTCAAACAATAAAACAAATATTTAAGGTTTATTTAAGATTATATAATCATATAATTAACATACGAACATTTAATATTTTGATATTAATTCTTGTTTAGAGCAGTTTATGAACATCTAATCTATTATATGAACATTTAACATATAGTTATTTAATATAAAATTTATAACTATTTTTAATGTTGCTTAACTAACATTACTAATTAGTTCTTGCTGAATAATTAATAAAAATTAAGTAATTTAAAAAAAATTTAAGCTTAGAAATTTGAAAAATATCAAAAATACTTGAATTGTTTAGCAAGGACTAATTAGATTACTAACTAAGATAAAATATGTGCTAGCTGATAAAGCTCCCTGCTCACATCTTTTTTATTATTCATTACATATTCTAAAGGTACTGGCAAAATCTTTTTACCTTGAATTGCTGTCATGCAGTCGCTTTCACCTTTTAATAATAAATCAACTGCTTTTTTCCCAAATTGAGCAGCAAGAAGTCTGTCAAGAGCAGAAGGAAAACCTCCTCGCTGAATATGACCAAGGACCGATACCCTTACCTCATGTCCAACTAGCAATTTAATAGATGCAGCAACATCACTAGCTTTAGCAGCCCCCTCTGCAACTATTATTAAAGTGTGTCTTTTGCCTTTGCGATGATTTTTTATAGAGTTTGCAATTTTTACTAAATCAACCTCAACCTCAGGTATTAAAATATAATCAGCTGCACATGCAAGTCCTGCATTAATTGCAATCAATCCTGAGTTTTTTCCCATGACTTCTATTACAAATAGCCTATCATGTGAAAAAGCTGTATCACGTATTTTTGATAAAAGACTTATAATAACATTAAGTGCAGTATCAAATCCAATGCTGTAATCTGTCCCTGCAATATCATTATCTATAGTTGCAGGAATACCTACTGCCTTTACACCTCTTAAATGAAGATCATGTGCTCCTCTAAATGAGCCATCTCCACCAATTATAATTAATCCATCCACTTGATTTTTATTTAAATTTTGAATTGCTTTCTTCATTCCTTCTTCTGTTTTAAATTCTTGTGAACGGGCAGAATATAAAATAGTTCCACCTCTATCAATAATACCGCCAACGTTTTCAACTGTTAACTCTATAAAATTATTAGCAATTAACCCTTTAAAACCTTCATAAAAACCAATTACTTCTAGGGACTTGTATTTTGCATATCTTGTGACCGCTCTAATAGTTGCGTTCATTCCGCTTGCATCGCCGCCACTTGTAAGAACACCAATTTTTTTTATATTTTTAACCATTAGCTGCTCCCTTTCTTACTTTTTTTACTTGCTTCTTATTTTCTTCTCTTCTCAAGCTCTTCAGCAATATCATCAAATGTTATATCTTTTTCAACCATTAAAACAATTAAATGATATAATAAATCAGAAATTTCGCTAATTATTCTTTCTTTTGATTGTAGTTTTGATGATAATATTACTTCTATACTTTCCTCTCCAATTTTTTTTAATATTTCTTCTAATCCCTTACAATGAAGAGAATATGTGTAGGAACCTTCTTTTTTTGTTTTTATCCTCTCTATAACTGTGTTATAGATTTCATTTAAAATGGTTAAAAAATTATTTTCTTTTTCTAAAGAATCATTTTTGAATTCTGGAAAATCACTTTTAAATTTTAATGAACTAAGTAATGAATCTAATGAAAAATCATCTTCTAAAGAAATAACTCGATAAAAACAGCTTTCATTTCCAGTATGACAAGCATTACCTATTTGGTCAACTTCTATAAGCAAAGCATCATTATCGCAGTCATACCTTATTTCTCTTATATACTGCTTATTTCCGCTAGTTTGACCTTTATTCCAAAGTTCATTCCTGCTTCTTGACCAAAACCATGTTGTTTTGGTTTCTAAGCTTTTTTTTAAGGATTCCTTGTTCATATATGCTAACATTAATACTTTTTTACTTTTAAAATCTTGTATTATAGCAGGAATCAATTTCTGGCATTCATTCATTTTTATATTTTCATTAATATTTTCATTACCTATGTCTTTTTCTAGGACTTTTTTTATATTTTGGTCAACTTTTTTCATATTTAAATATCCTTTTTTATTGATTAAAGTCTAACATTTACACCTTTTGAATATAAAAACAACTTTGCTTGCTTTACTTTATACTTCCCATAATGAAAAATTGAAGCAACTAAAGCAGCATCTGCATTAGCAATAGTTAAAACATCTAAAAGATGTTCAAGTGAACCCGCTCCTCCTGACGCAATAACTGGAATTTTTACAGCATTTGAAACATTTCCAGTTAGACTTAAGTCATAGCCATCCTTTGTCCCATCCTTATCCATACTTGTAAGAAGTATTTCTCCTGCACCAAGCTTTTCAACTTTTTTTGCCCAGTAAACTGCATCAATTCCAGTAGGTGTCCTCCCACCATGAGTATAAACTTCCCAAGAATTTAACCCCTTTTGCTTAGCATCAATTGCTACCACTATACACTGGCTGCCAAATACTTTAGCAGCCTGGAAAACTAATTTTGGATTATAAACTGCTGCAGTATTTATAGAAACTTTATCAGCTCCATTTTTTAAAATATCTCTTACATCTTCAATACTACTTATGCCACCGCCAATTGTATAAGGAATAAATACCTTTTCAGATGTCTTAGAAGCAAGTTCAACTGCAGTTTTTCTTTTCTCGCTTGATGCTGTAATATCTAAAAATACAATTTCATCAGCACCTTCTTTATCATAAAATGCTGCAAGCTCAATCGGGTCTCCAGCATCTTTTAAATCAACAAAACTTACACCTTTTACTACTCTTCCTTTATTAACATCAAGGCAAGGTATTATTCTTTTTGAAATCATTGTCCTAAATAAATCTTAAATTAATTTTAAATAAATCCTAAAATAAATCCTTAATTAATACTTAATTTAATTAATTCTTTATTACCCATTTGCTACTTCAATAGCTTTTCTTAAATTAATTTTATTTTCATATAATGCTTTTCCAATTATAATTCCTGTAACTTTACCCCTTACTTTTTTATATTCTGAATGATAATTTTCTATTTTACTTTTAACTTCTTTTTTTTCTAAATTTCCTAAATCTTTTAATTTTTTTATATCATTAATATCTAAAACACCACCAGCTATAATTAAATTTACATTAAAATTTTGTAATATTTTTTCTATTATTTTTAAATCAACTCCTTTGAGTGTTCCATCCCTAGAAATATTTGTCACAATTATCTCATTTATTTTTTTAGTTTCCAAAAATTTAAGGAAATTAAAAACATTATAATCTGTTTTTTGTTGCCAGCCATGTTTATATATGTTTCCATCGCTATCAAAATCAATACTAATTATAAATCTGTTTTTATATTTTTTATTAATAAATTCAAAGACATCTTTAGCTTCAATTGCCCATATACCTAATATTGCCCTATCTATTCCTGAGTTTAATACTGTTTCTAAACTATCTAGATTTCTTATACCGCCACCATATTCAATATTTAGCTTTGTATTCTGCTTAATTTTAACAGCAATATCTAAGTTCTTCAAAACACCTTCTCTTGCACCATCTAAATCAACAATGTGAAGCCATTTGGCACCCATTTCTTCCCATTTTTTTGCAACCTCAATAGGGTCATTACTGTAAACTTTTTTTTCTTTATAATTTCCTTTATACAATCTAACACAGCAACCATTTATTATGTCTATGGCAGGAAGAATTAGCATATTTAATCTTAGTATGTTCACTTGGTTAAAATGTCCACTTAAGTATTTATATTTTCAAATTAAATCTATTAAACTTTTTTATATTTATTTTTTTCTTATTATTATTTTATATTATTTTATTACTATTATTTACTCTTATTTTTTTATCATTACTTACTGCTATTATTTATTGTTTTGCTGCAATTATTTCCACATTATTTTTTATTATTTATTATTATTATTTACTGATTTACTGCTATCATTTTTTTACTATTATCTATTGATTTATTACTATTACTTTCTGATTTACCTGCTATTATAAACAATATCAGTAAAATTTTTTAAGACAGCTAAACCACAAGTGCTGCTTTTCTCTGGATGAAACTGAACACCGTAACAATTGTTTTTTTCAATGCTAGAAACAATTTCAATTCCATAATCAGTTACACTGCTAACAATATCATAATCTTGTGGTTTTACTTGATATGAGTGAACAAAATAAAAACTTTCAAGTTGTTTTATCTCTTTAAAAAGCTTACTTTCAGGTTTCAATATTTTAATTTTATTCCAACCCATATGTGGGATTTTTAATCCTTCTTTAAAAGGAATTTTTTCTACGATTCCATTAAAGATACCAAGTCCTTGGCTTTTTCCACCTTCTGTTCCATACTTAAATAAAACTTGTAACCCAATACAAATCCCTAAGAAAGGTTTATTTTGGATAATTAAATTTTTAATGTAACTGTCTAATTTAAATTTTTTTAAATTTTTTATTGCATCTTTAAAAGCACCAACACCAGGTAATATAACACCATCACATTTTTCTATAATATCAATGTTGCTTGTAATTATTACATCAATAAATAAACTTTTAAAAGCGTTCTCAACACTTTTTATATTACCCATTTCATAATTAATTATTGCAATTTTCATATTTTAGCTTAATTATTTTTTTAAATTTAAATTATACCTTTTGTTGAAGGTATGGCATTAGCCCCGCCATATCTTGTTGCAATTTTTAATGCAAAACCAAATGCTTTAAAAACTGCTTCAATTATATGATGTGAATTAATACCAATATTTTTTCTAATGTGAATATTCATTAAAGCATTATTAGAAAGAGCTCTAAAAAAGTCTTCAAATAAAACAACAGGCAAATTGTTTATATTTTCATTTATTATATCTACATTGTAAACAAGATAAGGTCTGCCACCTATATCAATTGATACAGTGGCTTCGCTATCATCCATTGGAACAATTGCAAAACCAAACCTATTTATGCCTTTTTTATCTCCAAGACATTTTAAAATAGCTTCACCTAAACAAATCCCAATATCTTCTATAAGATGATGAGGGTCATTTTCTATATCACCAGTTGCTATAATTTTTAAGTCAAAGTTTGAATGCTTTGAAAAACTTTCCAGCATGTGTTTTAAAAAAGGCAATGGAACTTGGATATCTGAAATGCCTTGCCCATCTAAATTTAATCTTAATTGTATATCAGTTTCAGTGGTTTTCCTGTTAATAATACTTATACGTTCATTCATTAAAAATTCCTTTAAAGTTTAAATTTTTTTAATTGTTAAAATTATTAAATTATTTAACAAAAAATTATTAATAAAAAACAAATAACAAAAACCAGCTAAATAGTACCTCGTATTTTAGAAATAAACTCATTAATTTTATTAAACTTTATCCTGTAGCTGATCAAATTTGCAATAAGTCTTGTTGTCGAATCCATCACATTTTCCATCTCAACTAACTTGTTGTCCTTTAAAGTATTTCCAGTTGCAGTTATATCTAAAATCTCATCAGCTACACCTAAAACACAAGCTAACTCAATTGAACCATAAAGCTTTATTATTTCAACTTGCATACCTTTAAGGTCAAAAAATTTCTTAGCAATGTTTGGGTACTTGGTAGCAATTTTAATTGAGCCAAAATGTTTATATTTCTCTTTAACTTTTTCTATGTTATTTTCTAAAGTTGCTACTACAATTCTGCAATCTCCATTTCTTAAATCTAAAAGTTCAATAATATTGCTTTCAAGCTCTTCTATTACATCTTTACCACAAAATCCAATATCGCAAGCTCCCTGTTCAACATAAATAGGAACATCCATTGGCCTACATACAACATATCTAATATGATCTTTAGCAGAGACAGCAAATAACTTCCTGGAATCATGATATAAACATTTAATATCAAAGCCTGCTTGTCTTAAAACTTGGGTACACACTTCAAATAAATAACCTTTTGGGATAGCTACACTTAAGCAGAACTGATCGTTTTGATTATTCGTATTACTTATATCATTATCATTATGTTTATCATTATGATTATGATAATTATTTTGCTTTAATTTATTACTAATTTTATTAATTTCACTGTTCATAATTTATTACTTATAATTTAAGTCTTATAATTATAATTTAAGCCTTATAATTCGAGACTAAAATTTATTATTTATAATTTGTTACTTATAAAAAATTATGCCTACGGTTATTTTTTTACTGTTATTTTTTTAATTAATCAATTTAACTAATAAATCTAACTAAACAATTTAATTAACAATCCAATTAAACAATTATGAATTTAAAGATAATTAAAGCTTATTACTTCTTTATTTTCATTTTCATTATCTGACAAATTTATTACTTCAATTTTTTGATTTGTAAAATCTGCTATGTATAAAAGGTCAAAACCTTCAACATTTATTTTATGTTTATAGATATTAGAACTCTTAACTAAAAAATCTGATTTATTTGCATTGTCTATTTGGAATGGAAATATCTCAACTATTAATTTTTTTTCTCTTAACTTCTGAGCAAGAATTATAAGATTTTCTGCCTCATTTTTATTACCTACTAATGCAACTTTTTTATATTTATTTTTAAAAATAAAATCAACATTTCCAACAGACTTATGTAAAAGGTCGACATCAACAGCAAAACCAGTACCAGCAACATCAAGCCCAAATTTTTTTATAAGACCATTATATCTACCTCCACTACCAATAATTTCTGAAACTTTTGGACAATAGGCTTCAAAATATAAACCAGAATAATACTCAAAACCACTTGCTGCACTTAAATCAATTATAAAATTATCAGAAATATTTAAAGATTTTAAGACCTCGTAAGTATCTATTAAATATTTAAAACTGCGATAAACTAATTTATTTTTTATTATTTCAGAAAAATAAGTTAATTTATTAAAATTCTCAGATGGTTCAATTATCTCCAAGAATATTTTGGTTTTTTCTAAATCTCTTTTATCTAAAAAATTTTTAATCTCCACAAGATTTTTTTCAACCATTTTTTTTCTAATAAAATCTAAACCTTTATTATCAAGTTCAAACCATTGTGATATACCATCTAAAAATCTACTGTGGCTTAAAGCAATTTTAAAATCCTTAATATCAAGCTTCTTTAAAATTCTAACAAGCAAAGTTAACACTTCAATATCCGCTATCATCTCATCAATACCAATAAGTTCTAAACCTGCCTGGTTTAAGACCCTTTTTTGTCCTTTTTGTATTGGTGACTGCCTGAAAGAATTTGCAATGTAATAAAAACGAGCTGGAAGTTGATTTGGCTTAATTCGCATTCCTATTAATCTTGCAATAGGAATAGTCATGTCTGCTCTAAAAGAAATTAAACTCCCATCAATATCAAAAAAGCTTATTAGCTTTTCTTTCCAATTTTTGCCTACACCTGAAGATATGTTTTCAGTAAATTCTACAATAGGAGTTTTTACTTCACCATAGCCCCAAGATTCAAATTCTTCCCTAATGACTTCTTCAATATTTTTTCTCTCTTTAGCCTCAGTTGGAAAAATATCTCTAAAACCAAAAGGAAGCTTTAAAATTAATTTTTCATCATTTTCATTTAACATAAAACAGTATTATATGAATTATTTTAATTTTTTATATTCAAATTTTTTAAATTTTTTTTAATTTTTAACCAATAATGAATATTAAAAATTAAATTCATATTAATTTATATTAATTTAGGTTAATTTTAAAAGGCTAATCTAAAAAGTTTAATAAATATCAGGTAAAATTTCCCATTCAATTTTATCATTAAAAAAGTCTTTTAAACTTTTATAAAACTCTTCACTTAAATTTATGCTAAATTCATCAGGAATATGATACTCTTTTATAGGATTTTTACTATCCCCGTTAAAAATTTTTATATCTACTGAAACATTGCCTTTATGTAAAATAAACAATTTATATAATTTATCAATATTATTTTTATCTAATATACTTT
>CAYLWJ010000063.1:0-33431 GCA_964387355.1 uncultured Actinomycetota bacterium
CTATATACATTATAGTATATATATAGTATATATATAGTATTTATAATTATAATACATGTCTACATGATATTAGTTAGCGATAACAGCTTAAAAAGATAGGATTTTATAGAATTTTAAATCAAAATTGCTTTTAAGGATAAATATAAATATTGATAATATAAATAATAAATAAATATAAATGGTAATAATTGAGATAATAATTTATTGAGTTATATAAAAATAAATCTTTTTAATGCTTTTTAAATTTAAGAAAACCTCTGCACTGTATTTACCTTCTGGAAAATAATTTGAAGTTTTTATATTAAACCCATAGTAACCACTGCAAGCTATTGTTGGTTTAAACTCTTGTTCACTTAGTTTTTTACTTAAAGTTTCATACGTCCATATAACTTTTAACAAATCATTTTCAGTAAAGTTTTTAAATTTTACTGATAAATATATTGAATTAGTATCAGGTGGAAATTCTTCAGTTATTTCAACAGGTGCAAAATTTTGGTCTACATTTTTACATATTGCTATTTCTTCTATCTCAGCTGGACCTTTTTGAATATTTATAGGTAATTTTTCAATTTCAACTGGAATGTTTTTACACCCAAAAACTAATAAAACTAAGATAAGAGTAAAAATAAAAGAAATTATTAAAAAAGTTAAACTGGTTTTTTTCTTCATTTATTTTTATTTCTTTTTATATAATATTTTCTTTTTATATAATATGTTTAAAATAGTTTAAAATAAGTTTAAAGTTTAAAATATTTATTTAAATTGACTTTTAACTGTTTTATTGACCCAATTATAACATTGATTGGTTTTAGTTTAAATAAAATAAATTAAGTGTCGGCAGGTTAGATAATTTTAAAAAAAAGCTGGTATAATAAATATAATATAATAAAAGAAAAAAATTATTAAAATTATTTAAGATATTTTTGTTATAAATATATGTGTTATAAATATATATTTGCCAAATACATTAAAGAGTTAGCCTAATGTTAGATTTAGATAATAATGCTTCTGAAAATTCAAATTTAACTAAACGTGAAAAATTATTAGATTTTTACGAAAAAATAAAAAGCTGCAGAAACTGTGAACTTCATAAGACAAGAATAAATTTTGTTTTTGGAAGTGGAAATTCTAATGCTGAAATTCTTTTTATTGGGGAAGCTCCCGGCAAAAATGAAGATCTTCAAGGCAAGCCTTTTGTAGGACAAGCAGGAAAGCTATTAGATAAGCTGTTGCTGTTAATTGGTTTTAAAAGAAATGAAGTTTTTATTGCTAATGTTTTAAAATGCAGGCCGCCAAATAATAGAGATCCAAATATTTTTGAAATAAATACTTGCAAACAATATCTTTTTAAGCAGATAGAGATAATTAACCCGTTAATAATTTGTACAATGGGTAAATATTCTACGCAATTAATTTTAGAAACATCTACTGGCATAAACAAGTTAAGAGGTAAAGTTTTAAAAAAAGGTAATAAAATAATTATTCCTATAAATCATCCTGCTGCAGCACTTTATACTCCTTCACGAATTCTAATATTAGAGGAGGATTTTAAAAGATTAGGTAAAATTTACAAAAAATTTAAAGAAATTCAAGAAGTAAAAAATACTACACAATTAGAAGAAATAGGTGCGATTGATGATATTGATCAGATTGATGATATAGAATTAGTTAAAGTAAATGATAAATTAATAAATAGTAATAAGGCATCAAAAAACACAGAAGAAATAGAAAAATCAGAAAGGATAGAAAGAACAGAAAAACCAGAGAAACCGGAAAAACTGGAAAGAAAAGAAAGAGCAAAAAAATCAGAAAAAATAGAAAAATCAGAGAAAAATGAAATAGATTTTCTAAAATTAGACTTTAAAGATTTATAATTTATAAAGTGGAATATTTAATTACTTCAAACTCTGAAAATCAAACAATAAAGATAGCTGAGGCGTTTAGCATTTTTTTAACTGGCGGGGATGCTGTTTTATTAAATGGCGAGCTCGGTGCTGGAAAAACAACCTTTGTAAATGGCATTTGTAAAGGACTTGGAATAAAGTCTCAAATAAATAGTCCAAGCTTTACAATTTTAAATAAATATATTATTAAAAAAAATAAGGAATTAATTCATGCTGATTTTTACAGGCTTGATTCAATTGATGAAATAATAAACGTTGGAATAGAAGAATTTTTGTATGACCCAAAATATATTGTCTTAATTGAATGGCCTGAAATTTTAAAAAGCAGCATAAAAAAAGAATATATTGAAATAACTTTTTCTTACTTAGTTGAAGACTATAATAGTAGAGTTTTAACTTTTAAAAGTAATTTCAATTATTGGGATGCCAAATTAAAAAATTTTAAAAAAATTTTGAAACTTTAAAATTTTAAGATTTCAAAGTTTTTAAAAATTCTAATGATAAAAAATAATAGAGAAGGTTTGAAAAAATTGTATATTTTAGGAATTGATAGCAGCACAAAAAAATTAATTATAGGAATTAATAAAGAGCTAAATCTTTTAGCAAAGGTTGAAATAATTTCTGATAAAGGTTTTATGATAAATATTATTACTCTTATAGACAAGCTTTTAAAAAAAACAAAATTAAATTTATCTTTAATTGATAATTTTTGTGTAAATATTGGACCAGGAGATTTTACTGGGACCAGGATTGGAATTACAGTAGCCAAAACATTTGGTTTAGTTGAAAATAAAAATGTAGTTGGAATATCTACTTTAGATGTTTTTGGTTTTCAGGTATTCTTAAATAATTTTTCTGAAATTTCAAATAAATTGTTAAAAGGTAGAGAAATTTTAATAATACCTGTGCTTGATGTAAAAAGAGAAGAGCTTTTTTTCTCTGTTTATAGAGCAAAATTAGAGCTATTAAAAAGCAAAGATTATTTTGAAGAGTGGTGGAAAAAATACTGTAAGGATGAAGACTGTAAGAATAAAGACTATAAGAATGAAGAAAAAATTGCTGGCGACATAATTGGTTTTAAAGATTTCAAAGGAAGTCTCATTTATTTAGAGAAAGTATCTCAAGATTTTTTAGTTGATAATAAAAATTTCCAAAATATGTTGAGTGAAAAATTAAATAAAATAAAAAATTTTGTAATAGCTGATATTTATTTATGTGGAACAGCTTTTAATTTTTATAAAAATTTATATTCTGCCATTAAAAAATATAAAACTTTTTCCACAAATAAATTAGATTTTTTTTTAGATAAGAATTCAACAGTACCAGATATTAAAGCATTAAATTTATGTGCCTACTTTAAAATTAAAAAAGAAATAGCAGCATTTAAAACAAATTCTAATATGTCAATATCATCAGCACATAGTGTATCAGCACATAATGCGCATAATGTATCTGCTTGTAATGCATCTGCGTATAATGCATCTGGATATAATAATGTTTTTTCTGATTATAAAGCAAGAAGAATTGTTCCATATTATGTCAGAGATTTTATTCATTTTGAAAATAAAAAATAAATTATCTATCTAAATTTAAATGGAAAATTTAAAAGATATTTTAATACTGGGTATTGAAACTTCATGTGATGATACATGTGCTTCTATTGTTTTAAATGGGAGTAAAATATTATCTAGTGTAGTTGCTTCCCAGCATGAGATTCATGAAAAATATGGTGGTGTAGTACCTGAGCTTGCATCAAGAAGACATGTTGAAATAATAGATATTATTATTAAAGAAGCTTTATTTCAAGCCAATGTTAATTTAAATGAAATTACAGCCGTAGCTGTTACTAATAGACCTGGGCTAGTAGGGTCTTTACTTGTAGGAGTTGGGGCTGCTAAAGCTATTGCATATGCTAAAAATAAACCTTTAATAGCTGTTAATCATTTAAAAGCACATTTATTTTCAAATTTTTTAGAAAATCAAGATTTGTTATTAAAATTTGATTCCAAATTTATTGGCTTAATTGTATCCGGAGGACATTCAAGCATATATATTGTGGATTTAAAAGCTTTAGAGGGGTCAGGCAGTTCAACCAGTTTAAATAGGTCAAGTGTTTCAAAGATTTCAAAGGGTTTAGGGAATTCTACTGATTTAAAGGGCTTAAAAGGCTTAAAGGGCTTAAAAGGCTTCAAAGACTTAAAAGGCTTAAAGGGTTCCAAAAGTTTGAAAATTGACAAGTGGCATGTAGAGCAAATTGGACATACAATTGATGATGCAGCAGGTGAGGCATTTGATAAAATTGCTAGATTTTTAGGGTTAGGTTATCCTGGTGGGCCAATTATTGATAAAATTTCAAAGTCTGGTGATCCTAAAAGTATTGAAATACCACGACCAATGATTAATAGTTCTGATTACAACTTCAGTTTCAGTGGTTTAAAAACAGCTGTAATTTATAAAACAAAAAAAGAACCACACTTATTATTGCCAGAAAATATTCCAAATTTAGTTGCATCATTTCAGGAGGCAATTGTAGATGTGTTGGTTAAAAAAACTATTTTAGCTTGTAAAAATTACAAATGTAATAATATATTAATTAGTGGTGGTGTTGCGGCAAATAGCAGATTAAGAGAAGTTTTTTTAAACCAGGCATCTAAAGAAAATATAAATGTTTTTATTCCTTCATTAAAACTATGCATGGATAATGCTGCTATGGTTGCATGTTTAGGGTATTATGAATTTATTACTGGTAATGTATCTGATTTTAATATTGATGTTTATTCAAGAAGCGATATTTAATATCTAATATCTAACACTAACACTAACACTAATACTAATACTAATATTAATATTAGCGCTAATATTAGTACTAATACTAATATTAATACTAATATGTATAATATATTTATTATATTTACTAATATCTATGCTTTTATTTGTTTTTCAAAGATTTCTTTATCTAAAGTAGTTATAAACACAACTCTTAGATAGTGCATATTAACTGTAATTTTTTAAATTTTTTTACTAAAATTACACAAATTTTTATAAAAAAATCTTGATTTTTTGTATTTGATATAATATTATTTGTCAAGAATTAGCAGTCTAAATATTAGAGTGCTAATTTAAATGAGTACATATGTACAAATACATAAAATATTAATATTAGAAGGAGGTATTGAATATGGCTTACAAACCACTAGGAGACAGATTGTTGGTAAAACCAAAAGAAAGTGAAGAAAAAACTAAAAGCGGAATAGTTCTTCCTGATTCAGCAAAAGAAAAACCACAGGAAGGAGAAGTAATTGCAGTTGGCGAAGGCGCTAGAGATGATAAAGGAAACAGAATACCAATGGAAGTAAAAGTAGGTGATGTTGTACTTTATTCAAAATATGCTGGTACTGAAGTAAAAATTGATGGTGTTGAACATCTAATCATTAGAGAAAGTGATGTGCTTGCTATTGTAACAAAATAAAGCAATATATAATTTAAAAAGTAAGAAATATAGTTTTAATTCAATAAAAAAACCATTTTAAGGAGGTTGAAGCTATGGCTAAAGAATTAAAATATGATGAAATATCAAGAAGGGCTCTTGAGCGAGGAGTAAATATTATTGCAGATGCTGTTAAGGTAACTCTTGGTCCTAAAGGTAGAAATGTTGTGTTGGAAAAGAAGTATGGGTCACCTACAATTACAAATGACGGTGTTACAATTGCTAGAGAAATTGAAGTAGAAGACCCATTTGAAAATGCAGGAGTACAGCTTTTAAAAGAAGTTGCTACAAAAACAAATGATGTAGCTGGTGATGGTACTACAACCGCTACTCTCCTTGCACAAGCAATGGTAAGAGAAGGTTTACGTAATGTTGCAGCTGGAGCAAATCCACTTCTTTTAAAGAAAGGAATTGAGGAAGCTGTTGAGATAGCTGTAAAAGAAATACAAAAAGCAGCAAAGGATATAGCTACAGATAAGAAGAAAATTGCTGAAGTTGCTGCTATATCTGCAGCTGACCAAGTAATTGGTCAAACAATTGCAGATGCAATGGAAAAAGTTGGTAAAGATGGAGTTATTACAGTTGAAGAATCTAATAAATTCGGTATTGAAATTGAATTAGTTGAAGGATTGCAGTTTGATAAAGGTTATTTATCTCCATATATGGTAACAGATGCAGAAAGAATGGAAGCAGTTTTAAATGATCCATACATTCTAATTGCTAATCAAAAAATTTCTGCAGTTAATGATTTAATCCCTATTTTGGAAAAAGTAATGCAAACAGGCAAACCTTTACTTATTATTGCTGAAGATGTTGAAGGTGAAGCTCTTGCAACTCTAGTTGTTAACAAGCTTAGAGGTACATTTACATCTGTTGCTGTAAAGGCTCCTGGTTTTGGAGATAGAAGAAAAGCAATGCTGGAAGATATTGCAATTGTTACAGGAGGAAAAGTTATTTCTGAGGAAATAGGTATTAAGCTAGAAAATGTAACAATTGAGATGCTAGGTCAAGCAAGACAAGTAAAGGTTGACAAAGAAAATACAACAATTGTTGAAGGTAAAGGTTCACTTGATGCAATAAAAGGAAGAATTAAACAAATTAAAACTGAAATTGAACAGTCAGATTCAGATTTTGATAAAGAGAAACTTCAGGAAAGACTTGCTAAATTATCAGGTGGCGTAGCAGTTATTAAAGTTGGAGCAGCAACAGAAGTTGAATTAAAAGAGAAAAAGCACAGAATAGAAGATGCTCTTTCTGCTACAAAAGCTGCAGTTGAGGAAGGTATAGTTCCTGGCGGTGGTGTAGTTTTAGTTGATATTATTCCAAAAATTGATTTAAGTAAGTTTGAAGGCGACGTAAAGACTGGTGCAAGCATTGTAGTAAAAGCATTAGAAGAACCACTTCGACAAATTGCTGCAAATGCTGGTTGGGAAGGCTCAGTTGTAGTTGAGAAAGTTAAAACATTGCCAGAAGGTCAAGGACTTGATGCTTTAAACGGAAAATATGTAAACATGATTGATGCTGGAATAATTGATCCTGCAAAAGTTACAAGAAGTGCTCTTCAGAATGCTGCATCTATTGCTGCATTATTGCTAACAACTGAGGTAATAGTTGCTGAAAAACCTGAGAAGGAAAAAACCCCACCAGTGCCAGGCGGAGGATATGGCGGCGGAATGGGTCCGATGATGTAAGAATTATATAATACTTAAATAATACCTAAGTAATACATAAAATAGTGCATAAAAAAGTAAGCCTATAAAACAATAGAGTTTATAGGCTTACTTAATTTCTTCAGTTCCTGCTAAAGTTATTTTAGAGTCTCCAAACTTCTTAGATATTTTGTTAAGAGCTTTTGTTAGGTTTTCTTCTTTTTTTTCTTCTTTTATAAGTATGTTGTCAAGAACATAACTTTTTTTTAAATCACTTATTGAAATTCCCACAAGTCTTATCTTCTTTCTTAAAAAATCTAAATTTTTTAAAAGCATTATTGCATTTCTGTAAATATCAAATACAGAGTATGTATAATCCTTCAAAGTAGTTCTTTTAGTAATTGTTTTAAAGTCTGAATATCTTATTTTAATAGTAAGGATTTTACCTTTATAACCTTTAGAATATAAGTTTGAAGAAATTTTTTGTGATAATTGCAATATAGTGGGTTTTAATGCATCTATATTGTCGATATCTGCTGAAAAAGTAGTTTCTCTTCCAATAGATTTTATATCTTGATATGGGATAACTTCGCGATTATCTATACCATTAGCTATTTCATGCATAAATTTTCCCATTGAATTACCAAATTTAATTACAAGCACTTCAAGAGGGACTTGTGCAAGGTCGCCAATAGTTTTAATACCCATGGAGTTAAGTATTCCGCATGTTACTCTTCCAACTCCCCATATAAAAGAGACAGGAAGCTTTTTTATTTTTTCAATCATATCAGGCGTATTTTCAAGAACTGTAAGTCCATTTGGCTTATTAAGTCCGGAAGCAAGCTTGGCAAGAAATTTATTGGGTCCTATCCCTGCTGAAGAAGTGAGATTTGTTTGTTCGTAAATTTTGCCTTTTATTTTCTTTGCTATCTCTAGTGCATTTCCAAAAAGCCTTTCGCAGCCAGTTACGTCAAGAAAGCCTTCATCACATCCAACAATTTCTACAAGAGGGGTAAATTGGAAAAATATTTCTCTTATTTTTCTTGATTCTTCAAGATATTTTTCCATGTTAACAGGTAGATATATACCATTTGGACAAAGCCTTCTGGCTTTAGATAAAGGCATGCCTGAGTAAAGCCCGTATTTTCTTGCTTCATATGATGCTGTGGATATAACCCCTCTATTTAATGGTCCACCTACTATTAAAGGTTTGTTTTTATACTCTGGGTGATCTCTTTGCTCGATTTGTGCAAAAAAGGCGTCCATATCGATATGAATTATTTTTCTATCTGTTTTATTGTTATTTAAACTATTGCTTTCTATGCTATTGTTATCTAAACTGTTTCCTTCTAAACTATTGCTTTCTAAACTATTGCCTTCTAGATTATTGCTTTCTAAATTGTTCTTTTTATAATTCATATCCAAAACACTTTCTTAACTATTAATTTAACCATTAGTTTAATCATTAACTGTTTAAATTTACCTTAACTTATTTTTTAGTTATTTCCCATTTTTCTTTTATAACATTTTCTTATTTAACGTTTTCTTCTTATCTAACATTTCTTATAAAACATTTTCTTATCTAACATTTATTATTTAAACATTTCTTCTCTTATGTTTTCTTATCTACAGTTTTTATATCTTCTGTTTTCATATTTAACATTTTATTATTTAACTTTTTTCTTAGTTTACATAACTCTACTTTAGTTTGTGCTTGTATTGGACAGTATTGTTATTTTTATGTCTTCATGTTGTTTAAATTCTGAGATATCTTTTATTGAGCTAATGCTATAAGAATTTTTCACAATTAATGATATGTAATTGTCTTTTAAGTATAGTTTTCCTTTAAGCAGAATAAATAAGTTATTTGTTATTAGACTCAAATTATTTTTATATACTGCAGGAAAAAACACAGCTTCATACATACCGTCTTCATCTTCGAGTGTGCAAAACATCATATTTTCATTATTTTTTGTTTTCTCGATTCTTTTTGTTATGATTATCCCAGCTGTGATTATTTCTTTTAAATTAAGATATTTTTCAAAACTACCACTTTTTATTATTATATTAGGCAACAAATCAAGCTTTAAAAGTTTTTTCTTAAAATTATTTAAAGGATTATCGCTTACATAGAATCCTAAAATCTTAGCTTCTAGTTCCAGTTTTTCATCTAATGTAAAATCAGAAATAAACTTATCGCTGTAATCAGAAATAAACTTCTTGCTGTATGCAAATGTAAAATTAGAATCTGGAATTGAGTTTAATACGTTTGCCTTGTTTTTGTAATTGTTTAAAAGCCTTTTGTTTTTTAAATTTTTTAATATATAAAAAATATAAAGAAGTTTTTTTCTTGGCTGACCTGTAAAATCAAATGCGCCTATCTTTATTAAGTTTTCAATAGCGCTGCTGCTAATACTGCTGCGCATAAACATATTGCTGCCTAAATTACTCTCTATATCACTGTATATACTACTCTCTATATCACTGTCTATACTGCTGTTTATGCTGTTATCAGTATTGTCTCCTAAATTGGTTTCTTCATTGCTTCCACCATTACTAAGCAAATTACTATCTGCATTGCTACCTAAATTATTGTCTAAATTGTTGTTTATGTTGCCGTCTAAGTTGCTTTTTAAAGGACTGCTAAAAGATTTTGTGATTTTAACAACTGCTTTTTTGCTTTTAAGAGTGTTTTTATTTTTAGTGTTATTTTTAGCATTAATTTTATTATTAAGAATTTTATTATTAAGGACACTGCGGTTAATTCTAATATAAAAGTCAAAAAAGTCTTTAAACTTTCCGTTTTTTTCTCTTTCCTGGATTATTAAATTTGAAAAAACATATCCAAGATTTTTTACTGAAATAAGGGGTATCCTTATAGCGGTTCCATCATCTTCTACGCTAAACTTGCTAGATAAGCTTTCATTAATACATGGGAGCTTTATTTTTATACCAAGACGTCTAGCTTCTTCTATATATTGCATTTTACTATAATAGCCTGAGTTGTTTGTAAGAATAGTTGCTAAAAACTCAGCAGGAAAATAATTTTTAAGGTAGCACGTTTTATATGAAATCTCTGCATAAGCAGCAGCATGTGCTTTAACAAAAGCATAACTTGCAAATTTTGAAATCAAGTTAAATATTTCATTTACAACTTCAGGTGTATAACCATTTGCTATGCCGCCTTTAATGAACCTGTTTTGTTGAGCAAGCATTTTTTCTTTTGATAGGTTTACAATTGCTTTTCTAAGTTCATCTGCTTCACTAAATGTATAGCCTGCTATTTTTATTGCTATTTGCATTGCCTGTTCTTGATAAAGTATTACACCATAAGTTTCTTTAAGTATTGGCTCTAGGTCTTTGTGAATGTATTTTGTTTTTTCTCTTCCAAATTTTCTTTCAATAAAATTTTTTACCATACCGGATTGCTGGGGACCAGGCCTGTAAAGTGAAATCAACAATGTTATGTCGTTAAGTGTTGAAGGCTTTATTTTTCTTGCAAGAGTCCTTATGCCAAAACTTTCAAGCTGAAAAACTCCTAGTGTTTTTCCTTCTTGTATTAATTTAAATACACTAGCATCGTTATAGGGTAGTTCTGCAATGTTTACATCAATATTTCTTTTGTTCTTAAGCATAGATAACACATCTGCTATTAAGGCTAAGCTTAAAGAATTAATTAAATCTATTTTTAATATTCCTAAATCATCTATGCTGTTCATATCGTATTGACTCATAAGTTCTCCTGTTTCTGAAAAAGTCAAAGGAATTTCTTTTGATAAATTGTTATTAGAGATTATAACTGCTGAAGGATGCATTGAAACATGCCTTACAAAGCTGCTTATTGCACCTGAAACTTCCTTTAGCTTTTCATGGATAGATTGAAAAAGAGCCACTGAAGATGTATCTTTTGCTTTGTTTATATTGTTTATAATAGCATCTATTTCTTCTTTTGAGATGTTAAGTAGTCTTGCTGCTTCTCTTAATGATGCTTGAGGCTTTGTGGTTGAAAAACTTGATACTCTTGCAAAATTTTGGAAGCCATATCTTGATTTAAGGTAATTAAAAATCTTATCTCTGTCTTTATTAGAAACATCTATATCTATATCAGGTGGTTCTTTTCTTTCTTCGTTTAAAAATCTCTCAAAATATAAGTTGTTTTCTATTGGATCAACGTTTGATATTTTTAAAATATATGAGACCAGACTTGCTGCAGCAGAACCTTTTCCACAAATTGGTATTTTATTTTCAAAGGCAAATCTTGCTATATCTGCAACGACTAAGAAATATCCGCTAAATCCTGTTTGATTTATTACGCTAAGTTCCTTAAAAAGCCTTTGTATAATTTTTTTGTCAGGATTTTTCCCAAACCTATATTCCAGTCCTTCGAGGCATATCTTCTCAAGGTACTGTTCTACAGTTTTTCTATCAGGGGTTTCAAATTTGGGAAGTTTTATTTTGCCTAGTTCAAAATCAAAACAGCATTTTTCTGCTATTTCAATAGTACTGCTTACTGCTCGGGGAATGTCAAAAAACAGTTTTTGCATTTCTTGTGCTGATTTTAAATAATGCTCACTGGTTATAATTACACCAAAAGTTGGATCAAATTTTGTGCTCATTAGTTTTAATTTGGCAAGGTAGTCGTATATTTTATAATCAGCAGCAGTTAAATAATGCACATCGTTGGTGGCAACTAGTGGAATCTTTAAATTTTCGGCAAAAATTTTTATTGCTTCAGAAAATGGTTTTTTTAATAATGAGCCATAACAGGGCGGGGAGTATTGATAGTATTTATAGTAGCTGGAAAGTCTGTAGCGCTGTATTTCAATGTAAAAATCATCTTTAAAAATATAATAAAGTTGTTTTACAAAATTTTTTGCCTTTTCTAATTCGTTGTTTTGTAAAAGAATTGTAAGCAAACCTTTGCTGCATCCGCTTAAGCATATAAGTCCTTCTGAAAAATCTTCTAATTCGTTTAGCCTAATAAATGGAGTACTTATTAGAAATGGATTACTTATTGGTATGTCAAACACAGGTTTGAACCCTTTGGCTGTAAGCTCTTTGGTGGTAAGCTCTTTGGCGGTAAATTGACTATTTTTTTGTTGTATTTTCTGCTCTCTTAAAAGTTTTAAGTTTAAATTAGACTTGCTTATAATTTGACAAAGATTCTGATAGCCTGTTTTATTTTTTACAAGGATTGTTAAATGTGAAAAAATGCCGTTTTCTAAAAGACAAATTTCACAGCCAATTATAGGCTTTATGCCGCATGCTGTAGCAAGTTTATAAAACTCAACTGCACCACTTAATACATATTTATCTGTAAGAGCAATACAACTAAAGCCTAGCATTGAAGCTCTGTTTATAAGGTCTTCTAATTTTATCGAAGACTCAAGCAAACTAAAGTGACTATGAACATGTAAATGCGTGAAGACATTTGCTGCTCTATTAACTGTTCTATCTACTACCTTATTAACTGTTTTATTGATTGCTCTATTGGCTACATTATTTACTGCTTTATTTACTGCTTTATTTAATGTTTTATTTGCCGTTATACCGACTATTTTATTTATTGTTTCATTGACTGTTTTATCAAGTGGTTTAATTGTTGTTTTGTTTGTCACTTTACTCAGTCCTTTTTAAATACTTCTGTAAACAGCTACTACTTTTCCAAGTATTTTAAAATTTTCTGAAGATTTAATTTTTATTGGAGGATAGTTAGGATTTGAAGAACGCAATTCTATTTCATTTTTATTAATCTTATAAAATCTTTTAACAACTGCTTCTTTTTCGCTGTTTTCTTCAAGTAATGCCACAATTATATCGCCGTTTTCAGCATTGCTTTGAGACCTTACTATGATTATATCACCGTCAAGTATGTGATCTCCTACCATACTATCACCTTTAACTTTTAGGGCAAAGTCTGCATTATAGGCTTCAAGAAAATTTGGTGGAAGGGGGATATAATTTTCGATATTCTCTTCTGCAAGTATAGGGTTGCCTGCAGCAATTCTTCCGAGAACTGCCAATTTTTTAAGCATTGAACTGCTGTTAGGATTAGTGCTTTCTAGGCTGTTAGAATTATTAATTATAGCTGGGCTATCTAAAACCAGCTGCATTGCCATTTTTGTAAGCTTAATGGACCTTGCAAGTGAGTTTCTTGTAATATAGCCTTTTTTTTCTAGCGCCTTAATATGGTCTGATGCTGCTTTAGGAGAAGAAAAGCCCATTATTTCTGCTATTTCACGAACAGTAGGTGGATATGAATTTTTAATGATAAAGTTATGGATGTTTTTTAAAACTGCTTTTTGTTTTTTTGTAATGTTAATTTTAAACATTTTAAATAACTCATTAAATTTTAAAAAACTAAATTTTAAATATTTTAAACATTAGATAACCAACTGAATATGAATTTTAAACAGTAAAGTTAATTTTTTTTAAACATTAAAGCTAGTTTTTAACTGTGCCTATAATAAACTTATAATAAATTATCAATAATTTTTAACTACAGTAATTATTTTAACTGCGATGATTAACTGCAACAATACAATAGTAATTAACTAATTAACTGTAGTAGTAATTATAAAATAAAACTATACAAATGTATAGTATTTTTTAAAAATTTTAAATAAGTTTTTAATTGTAAGCTACTAAATATAGTAAAAAGACAATTATTCTTATTCTATAATTATTGGATTATTGGTATTATTCTGTACTTATTGGTATTTTAAAAATGAAAGTATTTAAATCATTTTCTGAGTTAAAATTGAGCTCGCCGTCAAGAATGGCTGCAATTTTTTTAGATATTGCAAGGCCAAGCCCAAAGCCTTTTATATTTTTAAAGTCATATTTTTTAGATCTATAAAAAACATTAAATATTTTATTTTTTTCTTCATCTGGAATGATATACCCTTTATTTGATACAGAAAAGATTAAATTCTCCTCATCATTACTTATTGAAATATTTATATTTGAATTTATAGAAGAATATTTTATGGCATTGTTTATAAGATTTGAAAGCACAGTTTGAATTAAATATTTATCACCTAAAACATCTAGATTTTCTGAAACAATGTAAGATTTTATTATATTTAATTTATTATCTTTAAGCTCTTTTTCATAAAATTTTACAAGGTTGTCTACAATTTCAATTATATCTATTTTTTCCTTAGATACTTCAATAATTTTATTTTCTATTTTTGAAAGCATAAGTAAACTTTCGGTTATATTTTCTAGATCTTTTGTTTTATTTTTAATGATATTTAGCGCTTCATCTATTTCTTCTTTTGTTGAATAAACTCCTTCGGTTATTCCTACTGTATATCCATTTATTGAAGTAAGCATATTTTTAATTTCATGTGACAGGATATATGTAAACTCTTTTAAAGACTCATGACTTTTTTGAATTTTATTTTTCATAAGGTTTATGTTTCTTGCTAAAATGCCAATTTCATCAGTGCTTCTTATCCTTATGTTTTCGCTGTAGTCACCATCAGAAATCCTTGAAACTGACTTATTTAATTTTAAAATAGGACCTGATATGTTTTTTCCTACCAGTGTTCCCACAATAATAGAAATTAAACCAGCAATTAAAAAAATTAAAAGAAGGTTAAACATGTATCTTAATGGCGGAATGGCTATTTCATTCTGTTCTTTTATAAGTATTAATAAATAGTTGCTGTTTTTGCTATTTTCAATTCTAGCACTTTCTTTACTAAATGTTAAATCTTGAATTGAAGCATAGTATTTCTTATTCCCAATATTTTCATAAACCATTTTACCTAAATTAGATTTTGGGATAATTGTAAAAAGATTTGAAAAAGTAAAAAATCTATATATTTGATTAGGGGATTTTAATAAAAATAAAAGCTCATCTTTGCCAAAATCTGAAGTATTTATTAAAAAATTATAATTTGAATCTGTAATAATTATTCTTGCACCAATAATATCCTCTATATCTTTAATATAGTTTATATAATTTGTTTGTTCAAGAAATGTTTTTAGGTCTAAATTTTCGGTTTTTTCTTCAATAAATTCCTTTAATTTTTTATTTTGGTTTGTAAGCTCAATAAGTTTATTGTTCCTATCATTAATGATAAATAGCTGTGTAAAGCTTAAAGCAGTTATAAATATTACTATAAACAATATGATGGCTGTGCTATATGTAATTTTATCCTGAATATTCATTTGCTTAATTACTTTTAATTTTATTACTTTTAATTTTTTTATCTATTTTATTATCTACTTTATATATTTTATCTAAATTTTATTGCATCTTACTTATTAAAACTATTTATAATTTTATAATTATTGTTTTTTATTGCTATTTGGTTAATGTTTTGTCTGTTTTTTACTTATTTGTTTAATTTTTCGTCATAATTAAACCTGTATCCAACAGCCCATATTGTCTCAATTAAATCACCGTTAAAATCTTTTATTTTTTTCCTTAGCTCTTTTATGTGAACATCAATAGTTCTTGACTGACCTATAAAGTCATAACCCCATATATCTTCTAGAAGTTTTTCTTTATTTACAACTATGTTTTTATTTTTTATAAAATATAAAAGAATATCATATTCTTTTTTAGTTAGTTTTATTTCTTGCTCGTTTACAAAAATTTTTCTAGATTTTGGCTGTATTTCAATTTTTGTAATTTCGCTATTATATTGGGTTTTATTTAGGTTCTTATTATTTAAGTTTTTGTTATTTAAGTCTTTAATATTTAAATCTTTGCTATTTAAGCCTTTAGCGCTTAATTCTTTGGAACTTAAGTCTTTGCCGTTTAATTCTTTAGAACTTAAGTATTTGGAACTTAAATCTTTGCCTATTTTTGATAAATTTAACTGTTTTTTTATTTTACTTACTACTTTAGTTCTTAAGCCTTTTGATTTTTTAAAATATATTAGTATTGATTCTTCTTTGTTGATGTTTTTATTTTCAATATTAAAATCAGGAATATTTTTAAATGTTATGTCAGCTTGACTATAAATTTCTTTATTATACCTTCTAAGCAAAGCCTTTATACGTGCAATTAATTCTTTGGGATTAAAAGGTTTTGTAATATAATCATCTGCACCAACTTCAAATCCAAAAATTTTGTCTTCATCCTCGCTTCTTGCTGTAAGCATTATTATAGGTATTGAGGAAAAATTTCTAATTTGTCTGCATATATCTGTTCCGCTTATATCAGGAAGCATAATATCAAGAATAACAAGCTGGTATTCAAATGGGTTTTTTGAGATTATATTTATAGCAGATTTTCCATCTTGGGCAGTGTCAACTTTATAGCCTTCTTTTTGTAAAAAATCTTTAATTAATTTTCTTATAGCCTCATCATCATCTACTATTAATATTTTTTCCATTTTAATTTTTTTCTCTTAGAGTTGCTTTATTTACTTTCTATATTTTTAGTTTATTTATTTTTTTAAAACACCATAATGATTAATTTATATCATTAGTATATTAATATATATTATATTTTATATTTTTAAATATTTATTTTTTAATGTAAATTTTTTATTAAATTGTATTTAATACTGAAAATATTCATTTTTTTGTTTAAAAATAAAATTATATATTTTAAAATAGTTAAAATAAAAAATTATTTTTAATAATAAAGAGTTCTATTTTTTTCATTAAACAAACTTTTCAATTTTTTTAAAGGAGTATAAAGATGAAAGCATCAGCAATAGGCTTTTTTTCTTTTGCATATCCAGAACAAAAAATGAAAGAACGTATAGATCATGCTTTAAATAATCTTAAATTACAAGGTATAGAAATTAATTTTTGTGGTTATGTAATTGATCATGATGAATCTTCACAAATTAAAGCAAAGGAAAAATTGAATAGCTCTTCATATGACAGTGATTGTTTAATTCTTATAATTTCCTCTTGGATAGAATCACCACCAGTTATTAGGGTGATTTCAGATCAAACACACTTGCCAATTTTGCTTTGGAGTCTTTCAGCTTATAGAACGGATGCAGGATTAATAGCTCCTGCTGGTGCCGCTGGTGCTACTGGATTAAATTTTATTTTAAAAGTTTTTGGGGCAAAACATATTAGTTTATATGATGAAGTTGATAAGGAATCTAAATTTAAAGAAGCAGCTGAATTTGTGAGATTTTCTCATGCTTTAAAAGTGTTGAAAAATTCAAGAGTAGCTTCTATTGGTTACTCAGATATGAATTTGTATTCTTTAATGTATGATGGAACGCTGATAAAAAAATTTACAGGTATCCATGTTGATAACTTAGACCTGTATGATATTTATGCTGCTATGGAGAAAGTTACAAAAAAAGAAATAAATAATTTTATTGAAAATTTTTTATCAAAAGTTCAGGTTGTAAATAAGCTTAAAAATCAGGATTTAGAAACATTAGCTAAATCTTTTATAGCAGTTAATAATATTATTCAAGATAAAAATTATAAAGGTATAACATTAAAATGTGTACTTGGAATGTCAAAGTGGTTTAATTTTTCTCCATGCATGCTTGAATCATTAATAGGAGATGAAGTGGAGACCATATGTGAGTGTGATGTATATGGTATGATTAATCAGCTTATTATTAAAGAATTAACTGGAACAAAAGCTACTTTTTTGGAATTTTATGAATTTTATGAAAACAGTATTTTAATGGGGGCTTGTGGCTTTGCCCCACTTGGGGTATGTAATACAAAAAAAATGTTAGTGCAAGGTCATGATTGGGGGCAAGCAGGCGGTATAATGAATGTATCAGAACTTAATACATCTGATAAAATTACTCTTACAAAATTGTATACTGTAAATGGACAAATGCATTTGCATTGTTTAAAAGGATCATCAAAAATTCCTGAATTATGGCAAGAAGATGGTTGGGACGGGAAAGGACCAAAGATGCCATCTCTTGAAATTTTTATAGACGAAGATTTAAAAGAGTTTCAAGAATATATAGCAGGGCAACATTATATAGTTTGTTTTGGAGATTTTTATGAATTACTAAAGAGATATTGCAAATTTAGTGGAATTAGATTTAATGAACATAAAAATATTGACTTTAGTTATAAATAATTTACAAATTTTATAAAATAAAAAACTAAATTTTAAAAAACAGGAGATTATATAAATGAATGATGACTTGATTTTAGCTATTGATCTAGGTACATCAAATTTAAAAGGTGCTGTATTTGATATTTATGGTAGGGAAGTTGCTTTTGAGTCAATAGAATATAATCTTATTACTCCAAAAAAAGACATTGTTGAAAATGATACAAATTTATATTGGGAAAATATATTAATAATTTTAAAAAGACTTTCTGAAAAGTTAGGAAAGGAATCCAAAAAAATTTCTGTTATAGGAACTTCTTCACAAGGAGAGACGATAGTTCCAATTGATAAACATGGCAACCCATTAAGAAATGCTATAGTTTGGATAGATACACGTTCTAAAAAAGAAGCTGAACTAATAAAAAAGAATTTTAATATTAGAGAAATGTATCAAAAAACTGGTTATCCAGATGTTGATCCTTCATGGCCTGCAACGAGGATATTGTGGATTAAAAATAATGAAAAGGATATTTTTGATAATACTTATAAGTTTTTACTCTTAGAAGATTTTATAATTTTTAAGTTAACTGGTAAATTTTTTGGAGAAGCTTCTGTGTATAGCTCATCTTATTACTATGATATAAAAAATTTTAAGTTCATTGAAGATGTTTTAAATTTTATTGGTATTGATAAAACCAAGCTGCCAGAAATATTAAAACCTGCTAGTTTCGTAGGTTATATTAAAAAAGACCTTGCTAACTATTTAGGGCTTAGAACGGATGTTAAAGTTGTAATAGGTGCAATGGACCAAATTTGTGGTGCAGTAGGAGCTGGAAATGTTTATGATGGCTTAGCTTCTGAAACAACTGGCAGTGCTTTTGCTATGGTGGTTACAATTAATGAGCCGATTTTTAATGAAAAATATCTGCTTCCATGTACTCCTCATGCTGTACAAAACCTTTATGCTTTAATGCCTTACAGTTCTACTGGTGGAATGGTATTAAAATGGTATAAAGATAAATTTTGTTTAGAGGAAACTATTAAGGCAAGTAAATTAAATACGAGCGTATATAAAATTTTAGATGAACTTGCTAGTAAAGCAGCACCGGGTTGTGAGGGCTTAATTATGCTTCCATTTATTACTGGTGCGTTTTTCCCAGAATATAATCCAGATGCGAGAGGAGTATTTTTTGGTATTGGAATTAATCATGATAAATCTCATTTTTTAAGGGCAATTCTTGAATCTTTAGGCTATATGATGCGAAAAGATTTAGAAGTTATAAATAAATTAGGCATTAAAATAAATGAAGTTATTTCAATTGGTGGTGGTGCAACAAGTTTTCTTTGGAGTCAAATAAAAGCTGATATTTGTAAAAAGATTATAAAAATACCACAATATACTGAATGTGCGCTTTTGGGAAGTGCAATTTTAGCAGCTAGTTCAGTTGGGTTATTTGAAAATGTTATTGAAGCAAGCTCAAACTTTATTAAAATGAAAAATATTTATTATCCAGACGAAAAAAAATTTGATATATATGATTCTAATTTTAGAAAATATGTTAAAATTTATGAAAATTTAAAATCAATTTTTTAGTTTTTAATAAAGTTTATTTATAAAAGAAAGGTTAATTTTAAATGAAAATTGTAGAGGGATATAAATGGAAAGGCTGGCCAAATTGTATTTTATTATCTAATCAAATATTAGATATTATTGCAACAACTGATATTGGGCCAAGGATAATTAGCTTTAGCTATGCTCAAGAAGAAAACATTTTTTTAGAAATAGATAAAGATTTAGGAAAAACTAACGGTAGTGATTATAGACTGTATGGTGGGACAAGGCTGTGGCATTCTCCTGAAGCAAAGCCGAGGACATATTATCCAGATAATAAAAAAGTAGATTATAAGTGGGATGGAGAAGGGCTAAAATTGCTGCAGGAAGTTGAAACTACAACAGGAATGCAGAAGGAAATATATATAAAACTTGATTTAAAAACTGCAAAAGCTGAAATTAATTATAAAATATATAATAGGAACTTGTGGCCAATAAGATTTTCACCTTGGGCAATAACGTTATTGGCAAAAGGGGGAAGAGCCATTTTACCTCAAGAACCTTTTCAAAGCTGGGAAGATAACCTTCTTCCTGTAAGGCCATTGGTTTTATGGTCTTATACAAAAATGAATGATTCAAGATTTATTTGGGGAGAAAAGTATATCCAAATAAAACAGGATACAAAACCAGCTAGTCCATTAAAAATTGGTGTATTAAACACACTTGGTTGGGGTGTTTATTGTAAAAATAATTATGTTTTTATAAAAAGGTATCCTTTTATTAAAGGTGAAGAATATCCTGATTTTAATTGTAATACGGAAGTTTACACTGATGCAAATTTGTTTGAGCTTGAAACCCTAGGACCATTAAAAGTTATTGAACCAGGAAGTTATGCTGAGCACAAGGAAAACTGGTATTTATTTAAAGAAGAAATAGGAGAAAGTGAAGATTTGATTGATAAAAAACTTTTACCTTTAATTGAGAAAACTGAAATACCAAAATAAATAATTAAAATATTTATAATGCTTAAAAATAAAAAAACATAGAAAATAATTTTATTAAAGTAGAAAGGAATGACATGTCAGGAATAAAATTAAGGATTGGTAAACTTTTTAACGGAAAAAAGAGTCTCGTAATTTCTGCAATTGATCATGTTATGGAATATGGTGATCAACCAGGAATAGAAGACTCACGCCAAGCAATTAAAAAATGTTTAGATACGGATGCACTTCTTCTTTCAAGGTTTTCACTAAAAAATAACTGGGATTTATTTGCTTCAAAAAATTCTCCTGTTCCAGTAGTAAGAATTAACTGGTCAAGTGCTTTTTATTATCCCTTAGAATACAGAAAAGGGTATACGACAGTTGCGACTATGGTTCATGAAGCAGTAGAAGCTGGAGCTGAAATGGTAATTTGTTCTTTGTTTCTAGAAAACAATGATGAACAAATGGAGACTATAAATGTGGGTGTTTTTACAGAAGTAGTCCGACAAAAAGAAAGCCTCGGGATTCCATTAATAGGGGAATGTTATGTAGTTGAACATAAAGAAAATACTTCAGAGTATCTATATAATAAAGTAAAAAGAGTTTCAAGAGTTATGGCTGAACTTGGTGCCGATTTAGTTAAAGTATTTTATACCCAGAATTTTCAAGACATTGTTAAAAATACACCAGTTCCAGTATTTTCAATTGGTGCAGAAAAACTAAATACTGACCTTGAAGTTTTAATAAAAGCTTATAATAGCGTTAAGGCTGGAGCTAAGGGTATTATTTTTGGAAGAAATATTTTTATGGCAGAAAATCCGTCTAAATTGGTTGCTGCTTTAAATGAAGTTATGAACATGGATGTTAAACCAGAAGACGCTGCTGCTAAGTATAACTTAAAGTAAAATTAAATTTAAATAAGATCAATCTAAAATAATTGAATTAAAATAAATTAAATTAAGAATTAGAATTTAATAAATAAAGTAAATTAATAATTAGTTCTTGCTGAATAATTAACTAAAATTTAAAAACTTAGAAAATTTTATGCTTAATGAATTCAAATTTTTTACAAAGTAATAAATTATTCAGCATGGACTAATTACTTACAGCATAGATTATTAAAATAATGGTAGTTTTAAAAATTTAATAAGTTTTAAAAAATGGATGATAAAAATATTTTTAAAGAAATAATCCTTAAAATTCAAGATTATAATATAAATATTTTATTAAATGACAGTAAAACAAGTTTAACTATTTTTAACAGTCTCCCTTTTAAATCAGAATTAAGCAAGTGGGGAAATGAGATATATTTTACAATTCCAGTTGATATGAAATTAGAAAAAGGTATAGAAATTCTTGACATTGGAGATGTTGCTTATTGGCCTCCCGGTAAAGCTATGTGTATTTTTTTTGGCAAAACTCCTGCAAGCACTACCGAAAAGCCACAAGCGGTAAGTCCTGTTACAAAAGTTGGTAGTTTAAAAGCAAAAGAGGATATAAAGTTTTTAAAAACTTTAAGAGGAGGTGAAAAAGTAGAAGTTTTAAAATTTAACTTACAATAATCTCCATTCCAGCGTCTTTTAGTTTTCCAAGAAAATCTTTATCTGCTTTATCATCGGTGATAAATGTATTAATTACTTTTATTGGGGCTACAAAATTCATACAAATGTGTTCTATTTTTGAATAGTCACATAAGGCAATAATTTTTTTTGCACTGTTTATAATGTATTTTTTTGTTTGTGCTTCAAGCTGATCAACTGCTGTAATACCTTTATCTATGCTTATTCCACTTATACCTATAAATGCTTTATCTACAAAAATTGTCCTAAAAGCTGAATCGGCTATTGGCCCAACCAGAGAATGTGTATCGGTATTTAAAATACCTCCACTTAAAATAATTTTAAATTGTGGGTTTGTTTTGCCTAATAGAACTGCAATGTCACAGCTATTTGTAACAACTGTTAGTTCTTTTCGAGTTGTAATATTTAAAGCTGTTTGATAACCAGTTGTTCCAGCTTCAATTAAAATTACATCTCCATCATCAATTAATGAAGCTGCTGCCAGGGCTATTCTTTTTTTTTCTTCTATATTTTTTTCTTTTTGAATTTCAAACTTTAATTCATAACCAACGGAATTAATATTTAGCGCACCGCCGTGAGTTCTCTTAATAAGACCCTTTCTTGCAAGCTTGTTTAAATCTCTTCTGATTGTTGTTTCAGAAAGATTTAGTGCTTTTGCAATCTCACTTGCACTAATACTTCCTGTTTTATTAACGAGGTTTATTATATATTGTCTTCTTTCTTCACCAAGCATTTAGTCTTTATACCTTACCTTACTTTACATTATCTTATCTTATCTTATTATCTAATCTAAACGTTTATTTTAAAATTTTTAAAATTATTAATATTAAATTAGTTTTGCGTGTTTTATAGACAACTATTTAATAGCTTAACAAATATTTAAAAAGATTTACGGATATATTCCACGCAAGTTTGTAGCCTCTGCAACTCTTGAAACTGCAAGCATTGATGCGGCAGTTCTCATATCAACTTTGTTCTGTTTTGAATAGTTATATGTGTCATAAAAAGCTTTTTCCATAATATCTCTTAATTTTAAATTTACTTCTCTTTTAGTCCAAAAGTAAGATAAGTTTCCTTGAACCCATTCAAAATATGATACTGTAACACCACCAGCATTTGCAAGAACATCTGGTATTACAAATATATTTTTTTCTTTTAATATTTGATCTGCCTCAGGGGTAGTTGGTGCATTTGCCCCTTCAATAATAATTTTTACATCAAGTATTGGTGCAGTTTCTTTTGTTATTTGATTTTCAAGAGCTGCTGGAATAAATATATCTGCTTTTATTTTAAATATTTCTTCTCTTGGCAGAACTTCTGAATTAGGATAGCCAAGCAATGTTTTATTTTTTGCCAAATATTCTGAAATATCGTATGGATTTAAACCATTTTTATTAAATAAACATGCAGATACATCTGATACAGCAGTTATCTTAAAACCAATATCATAAAGTATTTTTGCAGCATTGCCTCCAACATTGCCAAACCCTTGTATAGTAACAGTTAGATTAGTAGAAGTAATGCCTAAAACTTTAAGGGCAGAAAGTAGAGTATAAACACAGCCTCTGCTTGTTGCATCTTCTCTTCCTTGGCTTCCTCCAAGTGATATAGGTTTTCCAGTAACAACACCTGGAACAGAATGACCTTTATCCATGGAGTAAGTGTCAAGTATCCATGCCATAATTTGTGAATTTGTTCCAACATCTGGAGCAGGTATATCTTTTTCTGGTCCAATTGCATCAATAATTTCAAAAGTGTATCTTCTTGTTATGTGCTCAAGTTCATTTTGACTTACACTATATGGGTCTACTTCAACACCGCCTTTAGCTCCACCAAATGGAAGCCCAACTAGGCTGCATTTCCATGTCATAATCATGGCAAGCGCTTTAATTTCATCTAAGTTTACATCTGGATGATATCTAATTCCACCTTTAGCAGGACCTCTATTTGTATTATGCTGGACTCTATATCCTTTATATATTTCAATTGTGCCTTTGTCTGTTTTTATTGGAATTGCAACTTCTAAAACTTTTCTTGGTGTTCTTAAGTATTTTTGCATACCTGGTTTTAAACCTAGCCTGTCCATAGTATCATCTAGCCTTGCAAGGGTCATTTCCCATACGTTATTAGTATTTTGGGTGTTTCGGCATTTATATGGGTTATTTTCTTGACTACTGTCTTTGGAATTTTTTTGGCCTAAATTATTTTTAATGGTGGAATTCATAAAAATCCTTTCATTTTTATAATTTTAAATATTTAAAGGAAGTTCTACCCATCTTTTTTCTTTATCTGAGATTGTTGCTGCTTCAATTACTTCTTGGACCTTATAACCAGCTAAAATATCCGCTTGGGGCTTTTTACCTTCAACAATGTTGTTAATAAAATCATATGCATTCCCAGCATGATATCTAATAAAACCAATTGAAAACTTAGGTCCTGGAAATGCAACAGCAGGCTTAGGATATCTTTGAACTGTTTCAATTGCCTTAAAGCCTCTCAAGCCTCCGATAGGCTCTTCAACATCGCGACAATCATATACCTCTAAATAATTTGGCTGCATACTGTTAAATCTAATAGCACCATTTTGACCATGGATTTCAAGTCTAAGCTCATCATTTGATCCTGTTGCAACTTTCGTTGCTTCAAGTGTGCCAATAGCGCCGTTTTCCATTTCAAATAAAAGTAAAGCTAAATCGTCTACATCAACTTTTTCTTTTTGGTTTGGATTGTTTGCAAGAGGTCTTTCTTTAATAAAAATTTCAAGCTTTGAAAAAACTTTTTTAAAATCACCTAGTAGAAATCTTATTAAATCAATTACATGAGATGCCAAATCATATAGGGAGCCACCGCCACAATATTTTTTTTGTATTTTCCAATAAATAGGTCTATTTGGGTCAGAATTTCCAGCGTGAAGGTATGCTGCTCTTATGCTGTATACTCTACCTAAAAAACCTTCTTCAATTAATTGCTTAGCTTTTAATGTTGCAGGAGTATATCTATATTCAAAGCACATTTGAGATATGACATTTGGGTGTGTATTAGCAGTCTCTAAAACTTCTTTTGCTTCTTTTAAGTCCATTGCTAAAGGCTTTTCAACATTTACATGTTTTCCAGCTTTAATTGCTTTTATTGTTATTTCTTTGTGAAGATAATTAGGAGTACAAACTTCAATAATATCAATATCATCTCTTTTTATTAAATCATTATAATCTTCAGTTGCAAACTCAAAACCTGCCTGTTGTATTCCTTCTTGTGCATCAGTAATAGGGTATGAACATACTCCAACCATTTTTAATTTAGCAGGCATTGGTTTGTAATAGAAAGGTAGATTTAAATAAGAAATTGTGTGCACTTTTCCAATAAAACCATAACCAACCATACCTATACCTAAAGTTTTCATATATCCTCCAAGCTTGTTTAAAATTTTTAATTAAAAAATTTAATAAAAAAACAATATTTTTAATAAAAAACAATATTTTTAGATAATAAAAAATTTAAGAAATTAATTATAAATTTTGGCTTATCATTAAACATTAAATATAAAATAAAATACTCAAAGTATACCCAAAATATAGCCAAAATATACTCAAATTCTTTTAACATTAAATGTATCCAAATTCTTTTTCAACAATAGTTATTGATTCATCTATTATTTCAAGAGCTTTTTCTGCTACCTCTTCTTCCATTATAAGGGGAGGTGACATTCTTAAATTTTGATTTGCAGGAATCCATGCAAGTCCTTTTGAGAAGGCAACTTGATATACTCTTTTACCTGCTTCAACAAAAGGCTCATGTGTATTTTGGTCTTTTACTAACTCAATACCAAGAAGGCAGCCTTTACCTCTAACTTCACCAATAATTTTATGTTCTGACTTCATTTTTATTAATTTTTTTAGAATAAAATCTCCGAGACGAGCAGACTTTTCTATAAGGTTTTCTTCTTCTAAAACTTCAAGTGATGCAAGGCCTGCTGCAGCTGCCATTGGATTTCCGCCATAACTTGTTGATGCTGAAATTTTTTCAAGAACTTCAGTCATCTCTTCTTTAATTGCAAATGCTGTAACTGGAAAACCATTACCTAAGCCTTTACCCATAACAATTATATCAGGGATTACATTATAATGATCTACGCACCACATTTTACCCGTTCGACCAGCACAGGTTAATACCTCGTCTACTATTAGCAATATACCAAGTTTATCGCAAAGTTTTCTTATTGCTGGTAAATAATCATCAGGATAAATAATAGAGCCATTCCAACCTTGTATTGGCTCCATTAAAATTGCGGCTACATTTCCGGTTCCTTCCATTTTTATTTGTTTTTCTAAAGCATCTACACAAAATAGCTTACATTCAGGATATTTTTTATCAAATGCACAGTGATAGCAATGACCACTTGGTGCTAAATGCATACCAACAGCTCTGGGCCCAGTTGTGAAATCTGCAACCTGAGTAACCGAAACAGCACTCATAGTTTTTCCATGAAAATCACCATAAAAAGAAAAAAACTCATATTTTTTTGTATGTGCCCTTGCAGCTCTCATTGCTGCTTCAACAGATTCACATCCAGCACAATACATTTGAATACCGTTTAAATTACCAGGTGTTAATGATGCCAATTTTTCTAAAAACAGTGTTTTAATCTCAGTAGAAAAATCATGGCAGTTCATTAATTGTGCAGTATGTTTTTGTATATATTCAACTACTTTTGGATGACAATGCCCCAGATTTGTAACATATATGCCTGATGAAAAATCAATGTATTTGTTACCGTCAACATCAGTTAAAGTAACTCCATGACCGCTTTCAAAAGCGACAGGAAACAGCTTGACTTGGGATGAGTAGCCTTTCATATATTTTTCAGCACGGCTATGGATTTCATTGGATTTTGGCCCTGGTGCTGGAACAACCATTTTTGGAATTTCATTAATGTCTACCTTAGCCCAATTTTTGTCGTAATTCATTTTTACTCCTTCTCTTTTTAATTATATTTATATATTTCTTTTTTGATAAATACTTGTTCATTAATCAATTTTTTTTAAAGAAAATTAATTTTTTAATAGTTAAATTTTTTTGTTAGTTGAATTTCATAATAAAACTTTCTGAATTTATTAAATTATAAACGTACAATATCAGGCATATTAATACAAATTTTGCACTATAATGTATTATATATGAATGATTTAAATAGTCAATAAAAAATTTTATTTGCTTTTAATTTTTTATTGTGTTAATAGTTTAAAAGCTTTTAGGCTGTCTATTTTGTATATAATAAATAAATTTTTACCTATTAAGGAGGTAGGAAGGTAAATTTAGCTGATTAGAAAATGTATATAAACATATATTTATTGTTGTAGTTTTTATAGAAAATAGGTTAGAAAAGAGGTTGTAATGAACAAAGAAATTTTTTTTAAAAAATATAATTTAGCTGTAAATATTTTATTTTGGGTTCTAATTGGAGCAATAATTATTATTTTACTACTATCATATTTAAAGCCAAATTTCATTTTAAATAAATATCTTTTTGGTGATGATTTAAAGACAGATGTTATAATTAAAAAAGAGCCAGTTATCATAACTAAATATAAAGAAATTGAAAAAGAATATGAGTGGTATTATTTTATTGCAACTGGTTATAGCAAAGATGACATTTTACAAGGAACTGATTCATATACTTCAACAGGAGAAAGAGTAAAAGAAGGAATAATAGCTGTTGATCCAAAAATAATTCCATATGGTACTATGGTTGAGATTAAAGGTATGGGTTATTTTATAGCTCAAGATTGTGGCGGTAAAATAAAAGGAAATAGAATTGATATTTATTTTGACTCTAAAAAAGAAGCAAAGGAATTTGGCAGAAAAGGTATATGGCTAAGAATTGTGGGCAATTCTTCTTTAGAATTATCAGAGTTGTTATTAAATTCAAAATACTCTTTTAAGTAAAAAAATAAAAAGAAATAAAAAAGAATGTGGTTGTTATTATGATATGCACTATTATATGCTAGTATATGCTAGTAATTGGTAATTTTTTATGCTGGTTATTATTTATACAGGTTTACAGGTTATTGTTTAAAGCTATTATTTTATATATATGTTGGTTACTACTTATGCTGTTATGATTGTTTTTTATTTTCTTCGATAATCTTATTTAGAAGATTATAAAACTGTCTTGCATCATTTTTTGAGATTTTATTAATTTTAAAAGTTTCTTTTTTATTTTTAATAATTAATGTAGAGTTTAGAAGCCCTTCTTTTAATTCAACAGATGTTATATATGGGTAAGTTGCAATAAAAACTTTATCGCGTGAGATATTAGATACAAAATAAAAAAATAGTTTTTTATCAGTTAGTAGCAAATGTCCCTCAATTGTATCATTTAATATTCCCTTTGTTTCATAAACAATTTTCTCATTTGTACCAATAAATAAAAAATAATCTGTATCTTTTTTTTTAAGTTTTAATAAATCTTCCACAAGTTTCTCCTGTCTAAGGTTATTAATTTTTAATGTTATTTATTTTATTTATAGTTATTATTTATTATAACAAAAATGTTTTTTATAACTAAAATATATTTTTATTTTTATCTTATTTTTAAAATATCCTTTGGTTATTATAAATTGTTTAAAGTTTTTTATCTATTATTGATTGAAAAAATTTTATTAAAACTTTATATTAAAAAAATTAGTAAAAGCTAATAATGGTTAATAGTGATTATGATTAATGTCACTGCTGTTAATAAGCAAGGAATTTTGATTAATGGGTAAAAATAATTTATTAATTAGAAAGAGTAATTTATTAATATAAATAAAATAAGAGCAAAATTAAAAATAACAAGTTGGCGAAAGGAAAATTTCAAGTGAAAAATTTAAAAAGTAAAAGAAAATTTTTTTTAGAAAAATTTGTGAGTTTTAAAAAAAATAACTTTAAAATTAAGTTTAAGATTAAGTTTAAATTATTTTTATTACCTTGTGTTTTTATTCTTTTAATTACGCTGTTTACTTTATTTTCTTTTTATTTTTTGACATCTTGCAGTAAAAATAATTCTAATTTATTAATTTCAAACAAAGAGGAAGCTAATAGCACACAACAACAAATTTCTCCAAGCCCAAGTGAAGAAAATTTAACTTCAGTTGTAAATAGTGACAACAATATTAAAAGTAATATTGAAAATAATGATAGTGAAAATCAATTAAATTATTATTATAGTAACTCAAGCGAGTTTGTTAATTATTCATTTAGATATCCTTCAAGTTGGAATATTTACCAGACAGATGGGGGAAAAAGAGTTGTTATAGAAAATGTTGGCTCATCAAAATCTGAATCTATAAATGATAAAAATTTAAGCAATGTTTACGGTAATAGTTCTGAGGGTATTTTTATATTTGTAATAAATAAAGATAATTTTGAAAATATTAATAGCGAGCAGCAGCTTTTTAACAACTATATAAATTCAGTAAAAGATGATAATACAGCTAAAATATTTGACGAAGAATTAGTAAATATAAATCAATATAATTTTAAATTGACCGGTTATGAGTATAAAACAAAATTAATAGATGATGATAACAAAGATGATGATAACAACTGTATTGATTATTTTACTGTAATACAGAAAAATAATAACTTTTATTGCTTTAAATATTTTGGAGTAAATCAGGAAAAACAATTAGCAAAAAAGACTTTTATTGATTTTTTAAATAGTTTTAAATTTGAAGAAAATAAAGATGGCTTACCTAAAATAAATACTAATAATTCTACAAATACAGATAGAAACTCTGAAAAATCTAAAATAAATATTTTAATTCTTGGTGATGATAGTGGTATGGGAAGACCAGGTGGAAGAGTTAATGGAAGAACAGATATTATTATTTTGCTACACTTAAATTTAGAAACTTGTAAGGGTACTGCTGTTACTATTCCACGTGATACCTGGGTAAATATTCCTGGGCATGGTGAAGGTAAAATTAATGGAGCTCATTCAATTGGTGGTAATGAATTAACAGTTATGACAGTAGAGCAACTTTCAGGTTTAGATATAGATAATTATATTATTACTGATTTTGATGGTTTTATTCCTTTAATTGATTTTTTAGGCGGTGTAACCATTGAAATAGGTGAAAATTTAAATGATGGATATTCTGGCTGTTATTTAACAAAGGGTGTGCATCACCTAGATGGAGCTACAGCTTTGGCGCTTGCAAGAAATAGGCATAGAGCTGGTGATGGAACAACGCAAGGTGGTGCTTTTGCAAGGGAAAGAGAAGCAGCAAAAATAATTGTAAATCTTTTAGACCAGAAAAGTACAATTGATAGAATTATCGCACTCCCATTTTTTGTAAATTATCTTTTAAATTATACTTGGACTGATTTGTCTTTTAAGGACGTTATTAGGTTTTTACCAATATTAGGAAAAATTAAAGCAAATGATATAGAAATTACTGGTATTCCTTCATGGCCTCAAACAATTGGCAATGCAAGTGCTGTTGTTTATGATAAAGAAGCTACTGCTGAGTTATTTGAGGAGATAAAAAATCAATAATTTAATCCATAATTTAATTATAGATAAATAAAGTTTTTACAAAAAATTCTTATAAAAACTTACAAAAAATATCTTGTCTATTGACAATAAAAATTTTTAAATATATAATTTGTTTGTCAAGCAAATTAATTAAATTAAATGTTTAAAAAGTATTTTGGCAATTTTTTATTTAAGATTTTTCGAAATATTAACCTTAAGAATAGAAAGGGGCAGCTATGTCAAATGATTTTAATCCAGATATAGACTTAATAAAATTTCAGCCAGCTCAGTTTTTAGCTTTTAGAGATATGGAAGTTTGTAAAAAAGTAGCAAAGATAAAAAAGAATGATATAGCTAAACTGCCTAGTGATGCTCATAAAGATTTTGAAGTTAGGATTTTACCTGTAAAAGATTTTCATTTTCAAATGGCTTTAGATATGCTTGTAAGAATAAAAAAAGCGTTAGATGAAGGAAAGCAGTTTGTTGGAGTATTTCCCACAGGTCCGATATTTCAATACCAACTACTTGCAGATATGGTAAATGCTTTAAATATTTCATTAAAACACGTACATTATTTCTCAATGGATGAATATGCAGACGAAAATGGCAATGATATTGACCCAAATTGGCCAGGGTCTTTTCACTATACTATTGATAAACATTTTATTTCTAGGTTAAAACCAGAACTTAGAATACCCGATAATCAGATTCATTTTCCTTCAAGTAAAAATATAGATGTCTATAATGAAATGATTGCCGATGCAAGAAAAGAACCTGGTGCAAAAGGTGCAAATATTGTTTATGGTGGAACTGGGCTGTCCGGGCATTTATCTTTTTGGGATCCACATTTAGCAAAACAAAATGGATGGACTTTAGAAGAATGGAAAAAAGCTAAACCTAGACTTGTAGATTTTCATCCAATCTCTACTATTCAAATGGCTGTAACTGACATGAATGGTGCATGGGCATTTGTGCCGCCAAAAGCTTATACTACTTCTGCTGCAACAATACTAGCTGCTGATTATGTAAGCTGGTGGAATGATGGATGTGGTTTAACTCCAGATGGAAGTTATTATCCAGGTGGTATAACTTGGCAAAAATTTATCGTAAGACTTTCTCTTCATGGGCCTGTTTGCCCAGAGATACCTTGCTCTATTTTAAGAACTATACCAGGCCAATTTAATATAATTGAGCCAGTAGCTGAGGATTTAAAAATTGAGTTAACTGCGTAATAAAATAAACTAAATAAACTAGATATACTTAAAAAGCAATAATAATATAATTTGGTTTTTTTAAAGGAGGTGGTAGGTTAATCATAAATTAGTGAAAAAAATTAATAAAAGTATTTGTTAACTTAAAAAGGAGGTGTTTTGATGAAAAGAATTTTAACATTTACAGTAGTGCTGTTAAGTGTAACCATGTTAATAGTTTTTAGTGTAAGTGGATGTAAAACTCAAAGTGAGCTAACTTCATCCCAGACTACTGTTAATGAAACTACCGCAGCTGAAACTACCTCAGCTGAAACTACCGCAGCTGAAACAACAGAAGCTAAAGAAGAAGCGAAAAAATATACTATTGCTATTATACCTCTTTCTTTAGGCCATCCATGGTGGGTGAGATGTGAGGAAGGTGCAAAAAAAGCTGGTGAAGATTTAGGAATTGATATCATTTTTACTGCTCCTGATAAAGAAGATGCAGCAAAACAATTAGATGTTTTCAATGATATGGTAAATAGAGGTGTTGATGCAATTATAATTGCGGCAGTAGATGCTGAAGCTATGAAAAAACCGATTGCTGATACAATAGCTAAAGGTATTCCTGTTTTTGGGTTTGATATCGGTGCTCCAGGAACTGATACATTGTTTTTAGCTTCAGGGTGGGAGCCTACAGCAAGTGGTACAAACATTGGTAAAGGCTTGGTAGAAGAAATTGGCGGTAAAGGTAAAGTTGCATTAATTACCGGTACGATTGGTTCACCTTATCTTGAAAAAAGAAGGGCTGCAATTGAAGCTGTTTTAAAGCAGTATCCAGATATAAAAATTGTTGGAACATATGCAAACGAGAATGATTATGAACTTGGTCTTTCTCAATGTGAAAATGTATTGCAAGCACATCCAGATCTTGCTGGTTTTGCTAGTGATGTAACCACAGGAGCACCAACAGCAGCAACTGCAGTGAAGAATGCAGGTTTAGGTGGAAAAGTTGCTATATGGAGTGTTGCTATGCCCAAGCAAAATGCTGAATTCGTTAAAGAAGGAATTGCAAAGGGTTTACTAGCACTTGATCCGGCAAAAATGACCTATTTAGGAGTAGTGATAGCTAATAATTATTTAAGAGATGGTTCTTTGCCTAAACCAGGTGATGATTTTGGTTGGGCAGGTGCAGCAAATGAAGTTGTTGTTAATGTTGAAGAAAAAGCAGCTTATGTACCAGATACATTACTGACGCCTGAAAATGTAGATCAGTTTGATTTTTAATTTCTTAAATATATAAATATATTTTGACTATTTTTTGTTGATTTATTAATACGGATTATAAGGGTAGCCTTTTATTAAGTATGTTGTAATTTTATAAATTAAAGGCTACCCAAAAAAATAAATAAAAAACACAAAAAACATAAAAAATAACAAGATATTTATATTTGCATTTTTTAATAAATCTTTAAATAATATTTAAAATATTCTTAATTAGCATAAAAATTATCAAAGAAAAGTCGTTAGTAATTATTGGTATTATTA
>CAYLWJ010000064.1:0-14904 GCA_964387355.1 uncultured Actinomycetota bacterium
ATTCTAAGAGTGTCAAATAGCATTCTAAATGCATCAATAGCTCTGATTCTTCCAAAAACTCTTGTTGTTTTTAAATGCACCGGGGCTTCACAAACCTTATAGCCTTTTTTAATTAAAAATAACAAAAGTTCTAAATCAAAAGTATATTTTTTGTTCATAACTTTATTAAGACATTCTTTTAAAGGGCCTGCTTTAAATAGTTTTATACCAGTTTGAGTATCTTTAATTGGAAGTCTAAATAAAAATTTAATAATACTAAAGTATGCAAAACTAAAAAACTTTCGTGTTTTAGGATATTCAATAATAGACTTTTTATGAAGCTTTGAGCCAATTACAACATCTGCATTGTTTTTTTGCATAATTTCAAAAAGTATTGATATATGTGATGGGTGAAGGTCTAAGTCTGCATCCAAAAACATTATAAACTCGCCTTGAGCAAATTTTGTTCCATATTTTAATGCATAACCTTTGCCCTGATTTGGATAATAGTTTTTTATAATAATTTTTTGCCAAATTGGGGCCTTTAAAGTTAATGACTTATGAAAAGATTCTTTTTTTGCAGTTGCCATAAATCCTGCTTCTGAATTTATCCCTAAAACTATATTTAAATTAGCTTTTAAGTCAGTTTGATTAAAATTAATTTCTTCTTTTAGGCTACTAATATTTCGATTTGCTTCTTGTATATCTTTATACTTTTTATGCTCTAAGCTGTCTTGTTCAAAAGATTTTAAACATTCGATATAATCTTGTAGGTTTGCTAAGGTTTTATCAGTGCTGCCATCATCTACAACAATTATTTCATAATCAGCGCCAAAATTTTCTAAAACTTTAACTGTTTCAGCAACTGTTTTTGCTATATTGTTTTCTTCATTATATGCCGGAATTATTATTGAAAAATCCATAAATAAAGTTTTTCACATAAAATAATTTACTTAAAATATTTATAGTTTTTAAATATTTATATTATTTATATAAAACAATCACATAAAATATTTTTATAGTTTATATCATTTTTCTACTATTTCAAATTATTTTTAAACCACTCAAATGTTTTAATAAGCCCCTCGTTTATCGGTGTTTTTGGCTGCCAGCCCAAAACTTCTTTTGCTAAGTTATAAGTTAAAACGCTTCTGTACTGCTCACCAGGCTTTGCAGGACCATGAACCTCTTTAATATTTTTATTTCCTGAGGCTTCTTTTAAAGCATAAAAAAGCTCATTTACTGTTGTTTCAATGCTTGTTGCTATATTTACACAGCCAATAAAATCACTTTCCATTGCAAGTAAATTTGCTTCTACAGCATCTCCCACATAAACATAATCACGAGTTTGATTGCCATCACCATTTATAATCGGGTCTTGCCCTTTTAAAATTTTATTAGAAAATATTGCAACAACCCCAGCTTCGCCTAAAGGATCTTGACGGGGTCCATAAATATTTGCATAGCGAAGTGCTGTGTATTTTAAACCATACTCACGAAAATAATAATTTAGGTATTTTTCAGAGGTAAGCTTTGCAACACCATAAGGCGAAATTGGATTGGTTGGATGATTTTCATCAGCAGGAAAATAAAGCTGCTCACCATAAACTGTGCCTCCACTTGAAGCAAATATAACTTTTTTTACATTTGATTTTGCGCTGCAGTCAAAAACATTAAGTCCGCCAATTACGTTAATTTCTGCATCAAGCAAAGGATTTTCTACTGATATTCTAACGCTTAATTGAGCTGCGTTATGAATTACAATATCAGGCTTTTCTATGCTAAAAATATCTATTAATTTTTTATCTCGTATGTCAAATTTATAAAATTTTGCTTTTTTATTTACATTTTCAAGCTTACCGTTTGATAAATCATCAACTACAATAACTTCATTGTGCCTTTCAATTAATGCATCTACTATGTTTGAACCAATAAAACCAGCTCCGCCTGTTATTAACACTTTCATTGAATTATTCAAGATAATCACTTCCTTTTATCTACTTTTATTAATTAACTTTTTTGGTTAATTATTACTTTTTGTTTACTTTTTATTTACTTTTTAATTTATATTAATACTTCCTAATTAATACTACCCCCTCTTTTTTTTATTTATTAATTAGTTCTTGCTAAATAATTCATAGTCCTGTAAAAAATCTGAATTCATTAAGCACAAATTTTTTTAAGTTTTTAAATTTTAGTCAATTATTAAGCAAATCTAATTAACTAAATCCTTAATGAATTACTAACTCTTAATTTTCTTTATCTAAATATTTTTCTTCTCTTATTGCAGGTATTGATAAATCCACAGTGCCATATAGCTTTATTCTTTTTCCATCAATAAAAAATATTACACCATCAACTCCTGGTATTTGTGTTACAGTATTAACAATTGTATAAATTACATATTCATCAAGAATAGAGCTTTCAAGGCTGTTTTCAAGAAATTCTTTAGAAAAGTTAATTTTTGCAAAATTTTCATAAATTTCAACACTTAAAAGTTTTGTCTTTGGTGGAATTACTGGATAATTAAAAGACTTTAAAGGACCTTTTAAGAGCTCTTTTATTGCGCTTTTTAAAGCAGTTTCAGGATCTCCTGCAATAATTGTTCTTTTTTCATAAGAAAATTTTTCCTCATTTCCTAAAGACGCAAAATATACTTTTATTTCAAGTTTTGAAGGAAAATTCTTTGCCTCTTTTTCCATTCCAATTTTTAAAAAAGCAAATATTTTTTGAAATAAAGGGTTATTGCTAAAAAAATTTTTTATTGGATTTTTACTAGCTTCAGTCGCTAATCCCTGAGAAGATGAGCTTAATGCATCTGAGGTATCTGATGTATCTGATGTAACTGATGTATCTGAGGTATCTGATGTAACTGAAGTATCTGAAGTACCTGAAGTACCTGATGCATTTGAAGTATTTGAGATATTTGCTTTATTTGAGTTATTTGAGTTAATTAAGTCATTTGAGGCTTCTTTATTTTTACCTTCAATTGAATTTAAGCTCAGAGTTTCTGAATTTGATATGCTTGACTCACCCGAAACACTAGTTTTTGAATCTGAACTATAAAAAGATTTAAAGGTGGTTAAAATATCTGAAAAAAATGAGGGATTTTGAATGAAATTAAATGCAAAAACCAAAAAAACTAAAAAAAATACCAGAATAATTACAAATCTAATAAATCTTTTTTTTGTTGCTCTTCTTTTTTTTTGAAGTAAAATCTGGTTTTGTATTTTTAAATTATCTTGTATGTGGCCTTTTACATTATTTTCACTATTGTTTCTCAAAATCCTTCCTGTCTTTAATAGCTTTTATTAGCTTTAAAAAATTATTCTGTATTTGAAATCTAATGTTTTAAGGTTTTATTATTTAGGTCTCTTTTAAGTTCTTCTTATCCAATTTATATAAATTAAATTTTAAGACAAGCCCATCAGTGCTTTTAAGCTATCATAAGCTTCTTTTGCTTCTTGAAATTTAGGATAAATTTGCAGTGCCTTTTCAAGTTCCTTTAAAGCTTGTTCATAATTTGTTTCATACTGCAGCTGCATAGCATTTCCATAGTGAATTCTTGCAGTATCAACGATATTTTTTGATTTTAAATATCTATCATAAAACGAGGCAATTAATTTGTCTTTTGTTTGGGAGCTTAAATTAGATTCTTTTATAGTAAGCTCAGCTTTTCTATATCTTGATTTTGCTAGTGCATATTCACCATTGTAATAATAATTATCACCATCTTTTATAAGATTTTTAATTTCTAAAGGTATTTGCTCTTGCTGGGTTTCCTGATTAGTTTCTTGCTGTGTTTCTTTCTGAGTTTCTTGCTGGGTTTTCTGATTGGTCTGCGGTGTTGAAGCAGTTTCTGACTCACTTGTTATACTTTCACTCACTTTAACATCTTGACTTTTGCGCGAACATTTTAAAGATAAGCTTAAAATTGAAATTATTAAAACAATAAAAATTAGCAAGAATAATAAAAGTTTCTTACCCTTAAATGGGTTATTCATAAGCTTTTTACTAAATATTATGTTTTTGTTTCTTTTCATGCCAATAACCTCTTCTATACCTCTTCTACACCTCTTCTATTACCTCTTCTAAAAAATTCTATTTACTAATAGTCCTAATAATATTTACTACAAACTTGTCATTTAATATATATATTTTAAATTATATTTTAAATTAATTTCTATTTAAATTCAGCTGGTTTTATAAAAATTTATATTAATTAAGACTGCTTCAGGCTGACAATAAAATCTAAAAGGACTGTATCTACCTTCACCAAGTCCACGAGATGTAAACAAAACAAAATTTTTAAAGTAAAAAAGTCCGCTTGCATATTTTCTTTTTACATTTGCCCCTGTTATTATAGCCCCAATTAGCGGGAGTCTTACCTGGCCACCATGGGTATGACCGCATAATATTATATCAGCGCCATAACTGCTTATTTCCTTTAAAAGCTGTTGATCTGGTGTATGAGTAAGGCAAATACATAATTTATTACTATTGTTTAAAAAATGAAATTTTTCATCGGGTTTTTCATGGGATAATTCAATTTTAACATCCTTATTAAGTGTCTTATTAATTACCTTATTAAGTGCCATAAATGCCTTGTTAATTGCCTTACCAGATGCTATATTAAATGCCTTTTTTGCATCAGCTTTTTCAATAACTGCATCATCAACTCCAACTATTTCTAATGTTAAATTGGATAAATTTGGCAAAATAGATAAATTAGACAATACATTAGATGACTTATCGTAAGATAAATCGCTAGATAAAATAGCTGATAATTTTAAAGTTATGACCTCTTTTTTATTTTGCAACACTTTAAAACCTATTGATTGAAGTTTTTTTATGAGCAAATCTACATCGTTTGCATTTTTATAAGACCTTTTTTTCTTAAACATATTTTTAATAAATTCAATAACAGCTTTATTGTAATAATCATGAACTCCAAAAACTACAAATTTTCCAAGCCTTGCATTAAAGCCTGAAAGCATATCAATTAAATAATCAAAATTTTCATTTTTTTCTACAAGGTCTCCTGTGATTACTATTAAATCAGGATTTAAAGGCTGTAAAGTTTTAATAAATTCAAACAGTTTTTTGCCTTTAATATCTTTTCTTAAATGAAAATCTGAAAGGTGAAGAATTTTTAGAAGTCCAGCAGGTTCAGGAGTTTCTTGATTTTTATTATCAATACCACTTGATTTAATATTTTTTAAATCATTTTCTTTTAAATTTGAACCATTAATTTTTACTTTTATAGCTATTTTGGATAGCTTAAAATTAAAAGGTTCAAATCTAAATGCATACCAATATAGTAAATATCCTAATATTACTGCTAAAATACAAAAGGAAGCTATTAATGATAATAATATCGGCAATTCTTTATCCACCTTTACATAATTATCATAATCATCATAATTTTATTATCATAATTATATAGATTTTATTTTTTATAAAAAAATTTAAAGTTACTTATTATTTTTATTATTTTATTTATTTTTACAAGCTATTTTTATTTTTAAACATTGGTAGATTATATAAAATGTAAAAATAAGTCAACGGAAGGTAATGCAAAATATACCTTTCAATTGACCATGAAAATTCCTCAATAAATAAAAAGGATACAAATACTAAAAATAAACCAGTAAAAATAAAAAGAAAAAAAATCCAATTAAATTTAATAAACATTTTTTTAATATTTATAAAAAATAAAATAAGTAATGCTACCCAAATTATTCCATAAAAAGAACCAAAAAATCCTCTTGTTGAGTCACTTATGGAGTAAAAAATCTCAGATATAAAGGTCTTTAATGCCAGCGAAAAATCAGCTGTCCCAAAATTTGCCAACAATAAACTATTATTAGAATTATGAGAATCATTTACAAAATTGCTAATTAATTTCTGCCATTCAAAGCTTAAAGAAGGCAGACCCAACTTACTTTTTAAAAAAAGCCATGGGCACATCACAGCAAAAGATAAAAGGGTTGGAATAATTAAATAGAATAAAAGGTAATATAAAAATAAGAATAAAAAACTTTCTTTGAATTTAAAGAAATAAGAAGTAGGAAAACTTGTTTGCAAATTACTTTTATTTTTTAATTGAAAATTTCTGTTATTTTCAGTTTGCAAATTGCTCTTCTTTTTAGATTTCAGAATGCTATTATCTTTAGATTGAAAATTGCTATTATTTTTAGATTGAAAACTACTTTTATTTTTATTTAAAAAAGGCCACTTTATAAGCTTGTTTATAATCAAAACAAAAATAACAGTTAAAAAAATTACTAAAAATATAAAACCTTCTGACCTTATCTGTGCCAGTATGGCAAAAAAAATGCTTGATAGATAAAGGTTACCTAACGAATTAACAGAAAACGGATTACTGCAAAAAGAATTAGCAGAAAAAAGATTGCAACAAAAGATGAAAAAATCCCCTAAACTATTATTTTCTATATTATTTTCTATATTATTTTCTGTTACATTTCTATTTTCTAACTTTGTAAAAAAACTGTATAGAAAATAAACAGCTAAAAAAAGTATTATACTAAAAAGCAAATTAGTATATTCAATATATCCATGGTCTATAACTATAGGAATGCTAGAAATTATAAACGCAAAAATAACTGAATAAAATTTGCCCATTTTTTTATTAAACAGAAAATATATAAAATAAATTAAACTTACATAAAATATAGGGAAAATTATTTTAACAATAGTTTCATCAACTTTTGAAATCCAGAGATAAATCCATGTTTGAGCTAAAGGTAAATAAAGTGGATATGAGTTTTGTGAAAAAGAGTAATTATGGTTTAAATAAAAAGGCTGTATTTGCAAATCTATAAAAAATGCTTTTGCTTTTAAGGACCAGCAGGATATTGCATCCCAATATTTTATAGGAAATAAAAAGGTAAAAAATGAAACTATAAAAAAATTTATAGCAATTAAAATAACAAAAATTAAAGATGCTAAAGAAGTTAAAGAAGTAAAAGAAATTTTAAGTTTTTTTATTTGTAAGGATTGCAATTTAAAAGCTTGAAATTTTTTTGTAAAAAATGCCTGCTTCTGCAATTGTTTTGATAGCTGTATTTGTTTTGGCAATTGTTTTGGCGATTCTTTTGGTAAAGCAGTTTTTGGCAAATCTGTTTCTGGCAAAACAGTTTGTTTTTGTAATTTTTTTTGCAATCTGTATACTGCAAACTCATATATTATGATTGCTAAAAAGATAATAAAAAAAATAATACTAAAAGAAAAAACAAGTAAAAAATTATATTTTAAATTAAGCAAAGATAGACTTATAAGGTAAGCATTTGTTAAGTAAATCCCAACATAAAAAGATAAAAATAAAATAAAGATTTTCTTAGCTAAGTTTGAATTTATAAAATTATTACTAATATTATTATCATCACCTTTATTGCTAAAACTATTGTAATAGGATTGATTTATGCCTGTTGAAATATCTCCAAATGCTTCAGGCAGTTTTTCATCATTTAATTTATTATTTATATTATTTAAATTTTTATTATTTAAGTTTAAATAATATAAACTATTTATCTTATTAGTTTCACGTACTTTATTTATTTTACTTATTTTTGGCAGGCAATAGTAAAAAAAATATACAGGTAAAAAGCCAGCAGATATAAAAGACAGTATTGCTAACAAAGTTTTAATTATTTTAAGAATTATTATAAGAGGCTGCATTTAATAAAGAATTATAATCAAGAATTAAATAGAAAAAACAAAAATAAGAAAGTTATTTAAAAAAAGCAAAAATTAAAATTAAAGAAAAAGAATTATAAATTGAGAAAGTAATTTTTAAATAACTTTCTAAAAAGTATTATATCTAAATTTAAAATAATTTCTAATTTTTTATTAAATGTTTTTGTATTTAGCTTTTTTTTATTAAATGCTTAAATGCTGATTTTCATCCCAAAATATTCATGAATAGCTTCATACATTGCTATAACATTTTCAACAGGTGTGCCTGCTTGTATATTATGGCTAGGTCCTGGAAAATATCCGCCATCATATCCCATTGCATCAATAACACGAAATACTTCTTTTTTAACATCTGAAGGACTACCCTTTGGCAGTACTTGCTGAACGTCTATTCCACCACTAAAAGATAAATCTTTTCCAAACTCTTTTTTTATTTTTACAGGATCCATGTCTTTAGCACTAGTCTGTATTGGATTCATAATGTCAACACCAATATCTACAAAACGTGGAAATAATTCTATTGCACTCCCACAGGAATGAAATTCAACTTTTAGCCCAGCAGAATGAGCAAGATCAATTAACCTTCGATAATGTTTTGCAAAAAATTCATCAAAAACTGAAGGACTTAACAATAGTCCACGTTGTGTGCCCCAATCGTCTGCTAAATGAATACAATGTACATTTTTTCCAATGTAGTCCTTTACAGCATTTATAATTCTTTTAAAATATTCATAACCAAAATCACATATATTATTTAAAATCGCCTCTGCAACAGGCTTATTCTCAATGCAATCTATCATAAATTGCGACATGCCTCTAACTTCCCAAGCAAACCAGCCAGGTGCAAAATATCCTACCATAAAAGGATAATCTGGAAATTGTTTTATAACTGGAATTATACTTTCATAATCATACCAATCAGCTTTGGGCCAGTTATGATTTTCAACATCTTTAACAGATTGTGCTTTTGCCAATGCATAATACACAGTTTCTGTATATTTGCCTGTAGGATAATAAGCATATTTTTGTATAGAACCCCAAATATTTTCAAATGTGCCGTCATCATATTTTTTTAATTCTGGTCCTATGTATATAGGTTCCCAAGACTTTGCCTCAAAACCATCACCTTGAAAGCGATAATCTATATCAAAGTATTGATATAATATTGTATCAAGATCACGGTTTAAATATTTTTTTAAAGAATCTGTAAATTCACTTGTGGCAGAATAAAAAGTAGGCAAACGGTCTATATTTTTACGATTTACTGTGTTTATCCATCTTTGATTATGTGTTAATTTTTCCATATTAAATCCTTTGCATTTTAAATTTTAATTATTAAAAAAACTAATTACTTTATAAATAATATAAGCAAAAATAGAAAAAATTTTTATTTTCAAAAAATTAAATAACACAAAACATTAAATAACTTGCCTTTTTTAAATTATCATTAATTAATTATTACTATTTCAAAAATCGTATTATTTCTTTATTTGACAAATCATTAAAATAATATATCAATCAAATGTCATAATTACCATTTAATATTACTATATTATTATTGATGTTTTATGATGTATAGCCTTTTGCTCTAAATGAATTTATTTCATCAATCATAGCAACTACATTTTCAATAGGAAAATTTGGTTTAATATGATGGTCAGGTCCACAAATATAGCCACCGCCTCTTCCTAAAATTTTTATCCTTTCCCTTACTTCTCTTCTGACATCTTGAACAGTACCAAATGGTAATGTCTTTTGTGTATTTATCGCACCACAGAATGTTATGTGTTTTCCATACTTTTTTTTAATGTATTCAGGATTATTCCCAGGTAGATGAGCCTGAACTGTCTCCCATACGTCCATACCTACTTCAATTAGGTCATTTAGAACTGGCTCAATAGCTCCACAGGAATGAAACCATACAAATAAGTTGAATTCCTTGGCTAATGAAAAAAGTTTATAATATGTTGGTTTAAGAAATTTTCTCCACATCTGAGGAGAAATGAGCATACCTCTTTGACCAGCAAAATCATCTCCCATACTGAAAATATCAGCCTTTCCTTTGGCAGCTTCAAAATATTTTCTATAGAATTTCAAATAAAAATCTTCAATATAGTTAATAGTCGTTTGTATAAAATCAGGTTTTAAATAAAAATATTCCATTGCTCTTTCCATAGAAAAAAAATCAAAAACCTGATCTAGTATTGGATTCCAAGAGCCTAACATTATAGCATATCTATTATTATAGTTATCAATTTTTTCACTTATTCTAGAAAAATCCCAGTCATCGGGGTTTGGCCACGAATAATTTTCTATTTCTTTTAATGTTTTTACATTAATAAAAGGCATTGAATGACCAGCTTTTGAAGAATATGAGTCAATACCACCACTCGTTCCAAAAAGCCCTATTGGTTTCATATCTTCATACAAACCTGTGCTTAGCCTATTAGCTTCCTCCTCACTAAGCTCTTTTTTGTAATCAGGCCAGATACGCCTAACACAAACTCCAAGTCTATCTGCCAGTTCTTCCTTATTTTCTAAATTAAAATATTTTAAATAAGGCGAAATATCATCAATATTTATAAAATGGACTGGTATACTGTCTGGAAGCTCATGCCTTATAGCCAAAATTATTCGCTGTCGATATGTAATACCATCCATAATACATCGCCTACTACATTAATATAACGACTAATTTATTTTAAATTAATAAAAAATAAACAATTAAGTTTTCTTAGATTTTCTTAGAGATATTAATTTTTTTTAAAGAAAAATTAATCCTTAAAAATAATTCAATTCAATTAACTATTATGAACTTTTAACATTAAGCCACTGTTTTATTTCTTCTTCGTCAGGTTCAACAAGGTCTACTTTCACACCTTCTATATATTTTGAAGCCTCAAAAATTACAGGAGCTATTTTGTCATGGACTCCTACTACATGATGAATATATGGACCATTAATAAGAGTTTCTTCCCACTTAATCCAGTCCTTTACTTTTATCCATAAATAAGTGCCTTTTGTTTTTGGCCCATCAATACCCTTTGCGTGCCCTGCAAATATGGAATATTTTCCATTAACACCGTCAAACCTTATTACTGTTATGTCTCCTCCTTTTATTTCCCAGCTGCATGTGCCTGGAGGATGACTATCCAATATAAAATGATTTTCAACACAACCTTGAGCTCCTTCTTTCTTTAAGCTAAAAGGAAAAGGTCCGCAGTGCCATAAAAGCTCTGAATTATCGTCTTGAGGATTTCTAATAGTAACATCAGCAAAAAATAACGGTTTTTCACCAAAAGATGCAGCAGATGCAATAACAGATGTTACAGCACCGTTAATATCAGTCTCACATGCTACTGGAATTTTTTTGTCAAACAAAATTGAGTGTGCCAAACAAGGTGCAATACCAAGATTTTCTTGTAAAGAATTCCAGCATTGAAGTGCAAATGCATCTATATTGTATGTTTTCGATAAATTTTCAATTACCAAAGCTAGAGCAGAAATAGATGTTATGGCTTCCTGATTTATTTTGGGATTCATATTATCATTTATAAATTTTATTAGACTTTTTAGTTCTTCATTGGGGTTTTTTATTAAAGATTTTACTAAATTTATAACATCTATTAAGTTAAATGGGAGTATTTCAATACCAAATTTTTCAAGTAATTCCCCTTCATTACATATAACTGTCCAAAAACCTGCAGGTCTGACACCAATTTGACCAATTCTTATTTTTCTAAACTTTTTTATAACATTTGCAGCTCTAATAAAATTTTCAAATCCTCTTTTAAATATCTCATCGTCTAACCTTGAATTTATAATATATGTAAACTTAACTCCAAGGCGCTGAAGGATCTTGCTAGTCGCAAAAAGGCCACATTGGGTATCTCTTAGCCTTGAACCATCAGGCAATGGCATTTCATCTCTTGGACCCCATAGTAGAAGTGGTTTTAAAAGCTCTTTTCCTAGATTTGCTACTGCACTCTCTGTTCCGAAATTACAATGTGGGGTAAAAACTGCATCCACTTTTTTTTCTTTAAATTTCTTTGCAGCTTTTAAAACATCTTCATCATTTAAAAGCAAACCCTCATCATTTATATCATCTATATCTACTAAATTAAAGCCAAAATCTTTTATTTTTTCATAGGTAAGTTTTTTGTATTTTAAAGCATCTTCTCTACTAAAAACATCTCTTCTTGTTGGAGCAAAACCAAGTGTAAATTCTTTTTTCTGACTCATATTGTCCTCTCGCTTATTTTTTGTTTTTTATTTATTTTATTATTAAAAAACATTTAATTTTAATTGTTTTAGCCAAAAAGTTTAATAACCTCCATATTCTATTCCTGTTTCAACATACGCTTTAAGATTTTCAATAGGAGTTCCATATTCAATAAAATCTGCAGACTGCAAAACAAATTTGCCACCTTGTTTTCCAATTTCTACAGTTTTTTTTGTAACTTTTTTAATTCTTTCAATAGGACCGGGTAAAAGTAAATTTACTTGATCTACATTTCCAAAAATTACATATTTGCCCTGCGATCTTCTTTTTGCTTCAGCTAAATCACCATCTCCAAGCGGATAAGGTGAAAAAGGCTCAACAAGCTTAGGTCCAACTTCAATATAAGATTCAACATAATTCATAATTTCACCACAATTATGATATAAAGCTGGAATGCCTTTTGATTGAACAATATCCATATATTTCTTTTCAAAAGGCAGGATATATTGATCAAATAATTTTTTGCCAATAAAGCCACCAGCAACATTTGCACCTATGCAGTGAACATCAACTCCAGAATCACTAATTGCATTTACATAATCAACAAACCTGTCAATTGAAAAATTCATAAGCTTTTCATAAAAAGGATAATCGTATAAAAAAAGACTATATAGTGTATTTAAATCAATTAAAGAAGCCGCATTGTTATAAGGGCCATGTGGTGACCAAATACCTATTATCCCATCGTTACCAAGCGCCTTTTTTATTATTGATACATGTTCTTTAATTCTTGCTGGATACTGAGGATCCATTTTAGGCTCATATTTAATAATAATATCCAAGTCTTTTTCGTTTTTTACTGGATGGACTGTGCAATTGTAAAAATATGTTCCATTTCCTTTGTAAAATGTTGAAAACTCTTGGTAAATTTCTCCTTCAGGAGTTCTTATTTTATATTTTTTTACTTTTGTATTTCCTCTTTCATATTCCTCACAATGAATTTCCCAGTTTTCAGTTTCACGGTCAGTATTTACGCCTCCATACATAACCCAAAGAGGTGTTGAGCCATATAAAAGCCTTACAAAAACATCACAGCCTAACTCTTTTTGTATTTCAATTACTTTTAATTGTCCTTCAATATAGTCTTCTGGTTTAAGCTCTGGATATATGTAATTTATAAAATGACCTTGTTCAATTATAAAAAGTGTAACTGGCACCCTGTCTGGAATTTCACCATTGATTACTTTTAAAAATCTTTCCCTTGAATTCATTATAAGCCTCCTAAAATTATTCTAATTATTTCAATTTATAATTCTGTAGTAATTAATTTTAATTAGCTAAAGCTTGCTAAAACATAAATAAAACATATAAAACTATTTAAAATGAAATATCCCCATTTAATGATACTTTTTTAACCCTTTGATTATCAACTTTTGGGCTAACATCAAAAGCAACTGCAGTAATAGCAGATTTAATACTTTCACCTGGTAAAAGTTTTAAGCTTGTCCTTTTATTAATACAATCAATAAGATTTGGTGGATACGAAGAATTTGGCTCAATTGCAATATTATAAGTTTTTTGATACCAAGGATATCCAACAGCTCCGCCATAAACCTGCCAAAACCATAAATACTTAAATATATTCTTATCAAAAGCTAAACCAAATCCTGTTCTTAATTTTGTATTAGTTAATGCATACCATCCTTCTTCTAAATCATATATATAAGCTCTATCATGAGAATTTGCATCAATAGATGGGATTTTGCTTAAATCAATTTTTTGCCCATTTCTGCCAATTGTAAAGGGCCAATCAGTTCTTTTTCCTATTGCAAGTCTGCCAGTTGTTGGGGAAAGATTAACTTCATCAGTAAGTATTTTACATTTTGGCATATCAATTACACAATCTTCTGAAAGAAAAGGAGGACCAAATGCAGGGTGATGTCCCCACATAAAATCCATCTCTTCTCTGCTTTCATTTATTATTGTTTCATAAATAAATAAAGCTGATATCATACTTTTAATAGTAATAATTTTTTCAATATAAAAGTAAGTAAGATTAGTTCTTGTAAATAACTTTATTATAATTTCCTCAGGTTCATTTTTAATAACATTATAACTCCAAGGAATTGAGTGTACTTCACCATGTTGAGGCAAGTAAGCTCCTTTATATTCAACGGCATCTCCAGCATTAGGGAAAAGCTCCTGCCAGCCGCCATGATATAAATCTAAAAAGTTACCATTTTTATTATAAATTACAGGCAAAAAATCCTTTTCTTTAATACCAATGTATGATCTCCACATAAAGTCGACATCGTTTGGTTTATACAAAAACTCAAATATATCAGTTCCTTTTTCAACAAGGATTCCAACCCTAATTTTTTCATTTTCTAAAAATAAAGTTTTAAATCCCTTAAATATTACTTCTAAAATTCTGCAACCATAGTTTCTTTCATGTTTATATAAAATCATAATATTATTTCCTCTTTGACCATATTTCGCTAATAAATAATGCTATAATTAAAATAATTCCAGTTATTAGATCTTGTATATATGTTGGAAGATTTATTAGTATTAGACCATTTTCTAAAAAAATAAAAAAACTTATACCTAATAACGAACCTAAAACCCCACCTTTTCCTCCAGAGAGCAAAGTTCCGCCAATTACACAAGCAGCTACTGTAACTAAGGGATAATTTTGCCCAAATATAGCTTGGGCTGAAGTTAACTTTGAAGAAAGCAATATTCCAGCTATGGCAGAAAGAGCACTAGTAATAGTAAACAATAATATTCTAATCTTGTCAGTGTTAATTCCAGCATATCTTGCTACAGTCTCGTTATTTCCTATAGCATATACATATCTTCCAAAAACTGTAGTTTTTAAGATAAAATAAAAAGCTGCGTAAAGAACTAACAATATAATCATTGGAATAGGAAAAGCACCTAATTTTTTGAAAAAAATGTTATCAATACCTATATATTTACTC
>CAYLWJ010000065.1:0-28612 GCA_964387355.1 uncultured Actinomycetota bacterium
TTCTAAATTAACATCAACTTAAATTATAACTTAAAGCATATTTAAACTCAAATATTAAAATAATTATAGAAGATAATTACTATTAAATATAAATATCAATAATGTATAAAAAATTTATAAAAATTTTATAAAAATTTTACTATTACTGCTTGACATATTATAAGAAAAGTATAATAATTATTTTAAATTTTTTTATAATTTTAAATTAAATTTATTATAATATTTATAAAAATACTATAATAATTTAGTTAATGCTTTTGTAACAGCTTTTTAACCTTAATATTATAGCAAATTTTTAAAAAGGAGGGGAGCTAATGAGCAAACTGTGGAAAATATTGTTGATTTTAGGTTCATTAATTGGTATTTGTGGCACTGTAAGATGGTAGCATTGCTTAGTTTTTAAGGAATTATGAAAATAAAAAAATAATTCCTATATTTAAGAAGTAAAGAGGTATTCCTGTTGAAAAAGCCTGAAAATAAATTTTGGTTGTTGTTTTATGTTTACTTAGTTTTTATAGCAGGAATAGCCAGTTTTATATATGTTCTTCTTAAATATAGGGATTTTTCTTTTTTAGGTGTTTTATTATTTGGAGTTTTAATTTTTGCCTCTGATAACTTATCTGCGCCGTTACCTAAAACTGGAAGTGTTTCTGTAAATTTTGGGATATCTCTTGCAAGTTTAATAATTTTTGGTCCCTCTACAGCGATACTTGTAACTTTTATTTCTATTTTTAATATAAGAGAAATACTAAAAAGAGTTCCTTATTACAAGCATTTATTTAATGCTGGACAGTATTTAATTTCATTTGCTTGGGCAGCAGTTTTTTTTGAATATTTTTACGATAGGTCTCAGACAAATTTTTTTTATGCAAGAAATATCTGGGTTATTTTTTTGGTGACTTATATTTTTTTTATATTAAATACAACTCTAACTGCTGGTGCAATTTCTTTAAGTACTAAAATAAATATTTTAAATATATGGATATTTAATTTTGCATGGATTATACCTTTTCAATTTTTTTTATCTGCAGTGGCTATAGCAATAGCTTTTTTATATATAAAATACAGCCCTTTTACATTATTATTTACATCACTGCCTTTAATTATTGCTCAATATACTTATCTTTTACGCATAAAGGAAAGAAAAATAATATTAAACAGCATTATGCAGATTGTAAAAATAATGGAAGCTAAAGATATATATACTGCTGGCCATTCTATGAGAGTAGCAGATTATTGCGAAGGTATAGCAAGAAAGCTCAGGTTAAATGAGTATGATATTGAAATTATTAGGAATTTAGCAAGCCTGCATGATATTGGAAAAGTTCAAATAGATCTTTTTATATTAAATAAAACTGCTAAATTAACAAAAAAAGATTGGGATGAAATTAAAAAACACCCTGTTGTCAGTTATGAAATTGTAAAAAATATAGATTTTTTAAGAGATAGAGCTACTACAGTTTTATATCATCATGAAAAATATGATGGAACAGGGTATCCTTTTGGAAAGAAAGGTAATGAAATTCCATTATTTGCGAGGATTTTATGTGTAGCAGATTCTTATGATTCTATGACAACAGATAGACCATATAGACCAGCTTTAACTGTAGAGCAAGCAATTAAGGAACTTTTAGATAATAAAAACACTCAATTTGATCCAGTAATATCTGACGCAATGGTCAATTTAATTATGCAAGAGGGTTTAATAGCATATAGTACTGATGAAGGCAATGACGAAGAGTAAGATTAGCTAATTTATAGCTTATTTATTGTCTATATAATTCCTGAAAAAATTCTCTACTCGATTTTCTAATTGTGTTTTTTAGACCAAAGATTACTTTTTGTATGGAATAATCTGATGTAACTACAATTATTTTATCATACAAAGAACTGTTTGAATGAACAATATTTTCAATTATTGCATCTGCACTTTTTCTGTATCCGGAGTATATGACCTCAATATCATTTATTTTTTCTGAATAGTCAAAGCTTTGCTGTTTTGAATCAAAAACAATTTTTTTGTCATAATCTTTATAATTCGTGCAGTTTAAAACTTGTATTAAAAGCTTTTTTCTTTTAGCCTCTAAAGAAATATTTTCTTTAAAATATGTCCCTATAATGTTGTAGCCATCAACAATTAATAAGTTTTTATTTTTTCTAAGCATGTTAATAAGAATATTAAATTATATCTCTATTATTTTATATTTCTATTGTTTAAAGTCACGAGTTTTATGGTTAATATACTGCAACCATAGTAAAATTTTTTTCAAAAACTTTTATGTAAAATTTGGAATATAGTCCTTTTATAAATACCACAACTTGGACAAATTTAATTTATCTTTACATAATTTAAAATTATTAAGGGTTATACCAGACTTTAATTTTTCTAATTGTTTCAACCGGCTGATCCCAAAGCGGCTCTTGTCTATGAGTATAGCCACTTGGTACTTCAGCATAAGGCTCTTTAATAAATTCTACATGTGTATAACCTGCTTCAAATAAAATATGGTTTGCTTGCTCAAGAGGCATTAATGTAACATTTGGCATTATTGGTAATTGTTCAGGCAATATTGGCGCTTGATTTCTTGGTTCATTTCCATATTTAAATTCTGCAACTGAAATCTGGTCAGAAGGGGTGAAACGGTTAGGAACCATAATTTCTCCTGTTTCTGGATTTGTAGTAATTTGAAGTATAAACTTATCATCTTGAGGTTTTACAAAGTTTTCAATTGGAAGATTTGCAGTTGCTCTTTCCATAAATAATTTCCAAATCATTGCTGGATGGGCACCGCCTTGAACTCTTAAATCATGAATTATTCCCATTTTTCTATTTTCTTCTGGATATCCCATCCATACGCAAGCTGCTAAATTTGGCGTAAAGCCTGTAAACCAGGCATTTTCTGCTTCCTGAGTGGTGCCAGTCTTGCCTGCGCATGGTCTATCTTGAAGTCTTGCGCGAGTACCAGTGCCTCTTTGCGTTACCTGTTGTAGAATTTCTATAGCCCTATATGCATTAATCGGAGAAATTACTTGTTTTTCCTGAGGTTTGTATTCTTCTAATATATTTCCCTCATTATCAATAATTTTAAGTATGGCTATAGGATCATGTCTTTTACCATAATTTGCGATAGTGGCAAAGGCTGTGCAAACTTCCAATGGGGATACACCTGTAGTAAGCCCTCCTAGTCCAATTGCTGGATAGCCTTCAAGAGGAGTTTGAATTCCCATATCATTTGCAATTTTTGAAACTGCAAAACCTCCAACTTTCATGATTAGTTGTGCATAAACAACATTGACTGACTTAACAGTAGCATCAAGTATTGTCATCTCATTTGTGTCAAACTTTTCACCCATATAGTTTGAAACTTCCCATGGTTTGCTCCCAACTATATCATAAAAAATTGTACCGTTTGGGTTAAATGTCATATATGGGCTTATTCCTTGCTCTAAAGCAGCAATTAAAGCAAATACTTTAAAGGTAGAACCTGGCTGTCTTTTTGCTTGAGTTGCAAGGTTAAATTTCATTTTCTTGAAATCTTTACCACCAACCATTGCTTTTATAAAACCTGTCTTTGGGTCCATTGCTACAAGAGCTGCAGCTGGGTCTTCTGGGTCTGGTAAAACTTGTTTTATTGCATCTTCTGCAGCAACCTGCATCGAAGGCTCAAGAGTAGTGTAAATATTAAATCCACCTTTAAATACTTTATTTACACCATATTTTTCTATAAGGATTTGTTTTACATATTCAACAAAATAAGGAGCAAACCCAGCTTCTTCTTCTTGAAACGGTCTTTGTGTTATTATTGGCTGTTTAATAGCATTTTCATAATCTTTTTGGTCAATATAGTTTAGTTCCAACATTTTACCCAAAACAATATTTCTTCTTTGTAATGCTGCTTTTTTATCAACATATGGAGAATAGTAATTAGGAGATTGTATCAATCCAGCAAGAGTTGCACATTCAGATAAACTTAAGTACTCAACATCTTTATTAAAATAAACTTTAGCTGCTGCCTGAACTCCATAAGCGCCTTCTCCAAGGTATATTGTGTTTAAATACATTTCAAGAATTTCATCTTTTGTATAAATTTTTTCTAACTGATAAGCAAGTGCTGCTTCTTTAATTTTTCTCTCATAGGTCTTAATGGTTTTTCCTTGTGGAATATAAATGCTTGTAATTACCTGTTGCGTTATAGTACTTGCTCCTTCTTCAATTTTACCTGCTTGAAGATTTATTAAAAATGCACGTAATATTCCTTCATAGTCTACCCCTTTATGTTTATAAAATCTTTCATCTTCAATAGAAATAACAGCATTGATTAAATTTCTTGGAATACGGGAAAGTGTAACAAGTTCCCTATTTTCTTCACCATGAAATGTTGCAATTAAAGTTCCATCAGCTGCGTAAATTTTTGAAGTCAGTGCTGCCTGGGTAGGAGTAAAATCTTCAAGTTTAGGAAGGTCATTAAAAAAACTGGAAACAACTGTTGCAGCTGCAAATAAAACTCCGCCAGCTGCAGTAAAAATACCTGTTATTCCTACTAAAAAGAATATAAGTAAAAATATTATTATTTTAAGGCCAACTCTTTGCTGAGCTCTTTTTTTATGCTTTTTTCTTAAAATAGACATATCTTAAAATAGAAATATAAAATAGACATAATTTTTAAGTTATATTAAATTAAGTTAAGTTAAATTAAATAAAATTAAATAAATAAAATAAAATTTAAATTAAATTAAATCAAAATTAAAACAAAATTAAATAAATTAAATAAAAAATAAACTGAGTCTTAAAAGTGCATTTATCTGGGTAATTATATTATTAAATGCTTATTAAATAAATAAATTTTAAATATTTTTAGTATTGTTTTATTTTTAAATTTTATTAAATTAATAAATTTTATTAAATTAAAAGAATTGATAAAATAAGTTAAAAACCTTAATATAATTACTTATAATTACTTTTGTTTATTTAAAATTAATTTTGAGTTTATAAATAGAAAAGGATTTTAATATGAGATATACAAATTTAGGAAAAACTGATATAAAAGTTTCAGTTATAGGATTTGGCGCATGGGCAATTGGTGGTAAATGGTGGGGAGGAAATGATGAAAAAGACTCATTAGAAGCAATTTATGCTTCTTTTGAGGGTGGAGTTAATTTTATTGATACTGCTCCTGCTTATGGACAGGGTTTGTCAGAAGAAATTGTAGGTAAAGCAATAGCTGGTAAAAGAGATAAAATAGTTGTTGCAACAAAATGTGGGCTTAGATGGGATTTAAAAAAAGGTTTTTACTTTTTCGATTATGCACCAGGAGTTCCTATTTATAGATATTTAGGAAAACAATCAATTGAGCACGAATTAAATCAAAGTTTAAAAAGGCTAAAAACAGATTATATAGATTTATATCAGACACATTGGCAAGACCCTACAACCCCGATTTCTGAGACTATGGAAGCCCTTTTAGATTTAAAACAAAAGGGGAAAATTAGAGCAATAGGAGTAAGCAATATTTCTTTAGAACAAATAAAAGAATACTCAAAGTATGGCCAAATTGATTCAGACCAAGAAAAATACAGCATTATAGATAGAGCAGTCGAAGCAGACTTGTTGCCATGGTGTGAAAAAAACGGAGCTTCTCTTATTGCTTATAGCCCGCTTGCTAAAGGACTTTTAACTGGAAAGATGTCGCCAGAAAGAAAGTTTACTCAGGATGATTCAAGATTTGGTGATGATAGATATTCTGCTAAAAACATTTTAAAAACAAACGAATTGCTCGAAAAGCACCTTAGGGATGTTGCCCAAAAACATGGTGCATCTTATGGGCATTTAGCTGTTGCATGGCTAATTAAAAACCCTACAGTAATTGCACTTGTTGGTGCTAGAAATAAAGTTCAAGCTGAAGATAATATTAAATCAGCATCAATAATTTTGGATTCTGAAGATTTAGATAAAATGAACAAATTTATTAATGAGTATAGTAAGACAGCAATTTAATAAGGATAAGGGTGGGTTTTAAATGCAAAAATTAAAAAAAGATGAAGTAGAATTGCTTTTAAAGAAAGCATATAAATGCAGACAAAATATATTAAGAATGATGAAAAATGCAGAAGGTCATATTGGAGGAGCCTTTTCCAGTCTTGATATTATAACAGTTCTTTATAATAAAATACTAAAACATAATCCTTCAGAACCAAAGTGGCCGGATAGAGACCGATTTATCTTATCAGCTGGACATAAATGTCTTGCTTTATATACAGTTTTAGCTGACCAAGGATATTTTGATGAAAGTATTTTATGGACTTATGGTCAATTTAAAACAAGAGTTGCAATGCACCCTGAAGAAAAGCTGCTGCCTGGTGTTGAATTTCCAACAGGCTCACTTGGACACGGACTTCCTGTTGGTCATGGTATTGCTCTTTGTGCAAAACTTGATAAAAAAAATTATAAAGTTTTTGTAATGTTGGGAGATGGTGAATGCCAAGAAGGAAGCATATGGGAAGCTGCAATGTCTGCAGGTCATTATGGTACGGATAATTTAATTGTGATTTTAGATAGAAATGGTTTGCAGGTTAATGGACCAACTGAAAAGATAATGAATATCTCTCCCGTTGAGGATAAATTTAAAGCATTTGGGTGGGAGGTTCGAACAATTGACGGTCATGACTACAATCAGATTTATGAAACTTTAATTTCAACGCCATTTAAAAAAGGTAAGCCGTCTTGCATCATAGCAAAGACTACTAAGTGCAAAGGTCTTACTTTTGCTGAAGGAGAATTTCAATATCATCATTGGCATTGTGAACCAGATAAAATTGATGAGTCTTTAGAAATTGTTAAAGAGTCGTTAAAAAAAGAGCTTGAAAGGATAAAATGAATAATTTAAATAATTTAAATAATTTAAATAAAACAGCAGCAGGCAAAACAAAAAGTGAAGAATTTAGTAGTAAAAATGAAGTGATATATGATGATCCTCGTAAAGTTTTTTCTGAAGCATTAGTTGAGCTTGGAAGCAAAAATTCTAATGTAATTTATATTTCTTGTGATTCATCATTAGGTGCAAGTGGAGGCGAATTTAATAAGAAATTTCCAGATAGACACTTTGAATTTGGAATAGCAGAACAAAATGCGATGGGGGAGGCTGCTGGGTTTGCTACGTGTGGTAAAATTCCTTTTATTGCAGCATATATGCCTTTTGTTACATTTAGATGTTTTGAACAGATAAGAGATGATATTTGTAAAACTAATTTAAATGTAAATATTATGGGTAATAATTGTGGCTTTTCTGTTAGTGCGTTGGGACCTACACATACTGTGTTAGAAGATATGGCAGTTATTCGCTCTCTTCCTAATATTACTATTTTTTCTCCTTGTGATGGTCCTGAGTATTACCAAGCTGTCTTTTCCGCAGCGGAAATTGAAGGTCCTGTTTTTATAAGAATACATAGGCTTAAAGCTAAGAGAATACATTCTAATGGATACAAGTTCATTTGTGGTAAAGGAGAAATATTAAAAAATGGGAGTGATATTACAGTAGTAACTTGTTCTTCAATGGTTGCACCAACTTTGGAAGCTGCAGAAATACTTCAAAGAAAGGGAATTAGTATTGAAGTATTAAATATTTCAACAATAAAGCCAATTGATGAAGAACTTATTTTAAATTCCAGCGCAAAGACAAAGAAGGTTGTCTCAGTAGAGGAGCACAGTGTAATTGGTGGGCTCGGGAGTGCTGTTGCAGATATTTTAATTAAGGAAAATCCAGTAAAAATGAAAATGATAGGGATAAATGACCAGTTTGCAGTGGTTGGAGAGTATAAGGATGTAATAGATTATTATGGGCTAACGCCACAAAAGATTGCTGACGCAATTGATGATTTTTGCAGATAAATTTATTAATTTATTAAATTAAAAGGTTATTAAGTTTAAAGGTTTTAAGTTAAAAGGATTTAAAAGATTTAAGAAGGAGGCTTAAAAGTGAAAGTTGCAATAGGTTGTGATGAAAGTGCGCTTGAACTGAAAAATGCATTAATTGAAGTTTTAAAGGAAAAAAATATTGATTATAAAGATTTTGGAGTATTTACTAAGGACCCTGTTGACTATCCGGATATTGCTGCTCTTTTAGTTCCTGAAGTTGCAAATGGAAATTTTGATAGGGGGATTTTAGTATGCGGGACTGGAATTGGAATGGCAATTTGTGCTAATAAATTTAAAGGTATTAGAGCGGCTGTATGCCATGACCTTTACTCAGCACAGAGGTCAATTCTTTCTAATGACTGTCAAATTCTTTGCATGGGTTCTTTAGTTATAGGAGTTAGTCTTGCAAAAGAGATATTAAAGGTGTGGTTAGATATAGAAAGAACAGGTGGAACTGTTAAGAAAGTAAAGAAAATAATAGAGCTTGAGAAATGAAAAATGAGATATTTTTAATTTCGTGATGAAAAGTAAAATAAAAGATATGGCCTTCTATTTCAAAAACATGCTAACTTTTTCCCAGCGAGAAAAAGCTAGCTCTGTATCAGGCTTTAGCTCTCCTCTTTAAAGAGGAACCATGCCTGCTTTAAGCCTTTGAAAGGTTTTTTCAATAGAAAGCCATATCCATTAAACTTAACTTTAATTGTTATCACGAAAATTTAGATTTAAAAATATAAAAGGTTTAATTTATATAAATAAATATTAATATTTTAGAAAAATACAATTAATTTCAATATGGCGTATAATACAAAATTAATAGTAAAAGTATCAAGGCTTTACTACAAAGATGGATTGACACAGGATGAAATTGCTGAAAAATTAAAAATTTCAAAATACCAAGTAAACAGAATTTTAAAAAAAGCCTTATCATTAGGTATTGTTAAAATTACAATTATTGATCCTTCGTCAAGTATATCTGTTTTTGAAGAGAAACTTGAAAAAACTTTTGGACTTAAGAGAGCAATAGTAGTTGAAAATTTTGGTCTATCTGATATTGAACTTAAAGCCAAACTTGGTATGGCTGCAGCAGAATACTTATTGGAAATTATAAAAGATAATGACGTAATTGGCGTTTCTTGGGGAACTACTATAAATGAAGTAATTAATCATCTTCCAGAAAAAATTAATAAAAATGTTGAAGTTGTTCAAGTAACTGGTGGCAGCCATCAGCTTTCAATAGATCTTAATTGTCATGATATAACTACTAGGCTTGCAAAAAAATTTGGAAAAGAGCCTCATTTGTTATTTGCACCTGCTATTCTTGATTCAAAGGATTTGCTTTCAGCTTTAATGGAAGAAAAATCTATTAAAAGTACCTTTGATTATTTTAAGAAAGTTACAATTGCACTTGTTGGTATTGGAGCAATTTATCCTAAAGTAATTTCTACACTTATAAATACTGGCCATATAAGTAAACAAGATTTTGAATCATTAAAAGCAAACAATGCTGTCGGTGACGTATTTTCTCATTTTTTTGATATTGACGGCAATATTTGTGATTCAACATTAACAGGAAGAATTGTGTCTATGCCGGTTGATGTATTAAAAAAAGTACCTTATATTATTGGAGTAGCAGGCGGTAAATTAAAGGCAGAGGCAATTTTAGGCGCACTTCGTGGAAAATATATTAATATTCTTATAACTGACGATACAGCCGCACAAAAAGTACTTAAACTTCATTTAAAAACATTTAAGGAATTCAAAAATTGAAGAACTGAAGAATTCAAGAATAAAAATGATTAGCAAAAATAAATAGAAAAAAGTAAAAAATAACTATAAAAAATAAATAAATTAAATCAATTTTTTGTTTTTGTACTCATCCCATCTTTTAATAAGGTATCCTTTAAGTCTTTCAAAAACCCCTGCGTTTCCTTCTACAACTGCATCAGCTATTTCATCATCAAAGTACTCAGCTTCTTTTATAAATGAAAAAGTTCTTATGAAATATAAAGGTGTAAGCGATTCAAGGATTTTTTCTTTTTCATTATTTTCTGAAAAATTATAAGCACAAATGTAATCGTAAACAATCTTTGCCCAAAGCTGTACAGGAATAACTAAATTATTTTTCCCATAGCTTTTTTCGTCAATAATGTTTTGGGATATATTTTGAGATACTTTTTGAGATATATAATCTATATTATCTATATTATCTTCAGATGTGTTAATAAAACTCATAAATTCTTCAAATGTTTCATTGCTTAAAATTTTTTGCCATAAACCTAGGTAATTTTCTTTACCTTTGAAAAATATTTCTAACATATTGCTTACATTGACTTCAATTTTTTCAACCTGATGAAATTGAAAATCTCCAAAAATAAAACCTTGATTGCTTTTAATTATTTTTTTCCATTTATATGAATAGTACCCAGCTAACTCAAACATGGTTCCAATTACTTCTTTAAACATGTTAGCTAGGTGAAGTCCCGGGTCCTTATGTTCATGTTCTTTTACCCCAAGAACGCTTTGACATACTCTAAATCCTTCGTTTAATGCGATAGTTGTCATCCAAATATCTATACCAAATTTATAAATATAAGGTATTTCATCCCAATGTTTCTTTTGTAAAAATACTTGTAACGCCCCGTTAGAAAATGCAAAGTCTCCACCAATTGGCTGTCTTAAGCGAAGTCCATATAGAGATCTTGTTACTGGATATACTATTGCATTTGTAATTGTTGCATCGTGTTTGTCTCTTACATAATATGGAGTTGTATAGCCATACCCTAAATTTAAAACTGGCTCGACTAAATTATAACACCATTCTTCTGATATACTTTTTGTGTCTGAATCTGAAACTACCACAACTTTGGCATCTAAAAAACGCGCAATTTCAAATATTGTTTTAAAAGCTGAACCTTTTCCTGGTATACCCTTGTAAATTGTTGTAGCAATATTTATCTTATTTTTATCAGAAGTATTCTTATGAATATTTTCATTTGCAATACTTTGAACGATTTCCCTTGTTTTGTCTATTGAGCCACCATCAGAATTAACAATTAAACAGCTTAAATCAGGATAATATTTTTTCATTCCTTTTAAGTAACTAGTAATAACTTTTCCTATAGTACTTTCATTATTAAAACTTGGAATGCCTATTACTATGTCAGTTTTCTTTATTTTTTTTAATAAACTTACAGTATGTTCATCCATATAGTCTTCTAATTCTTTTTCAATAAAGTATTTGGAAGCTGAAACTTTAATTTCATTTTTATTCTGGATCATATAAAAACACCACCTATTATATCCCTAATATAGTAATCATTATATTTCTAGGTTATTTTTTTGCTTGGTATATTTTCTGTAAATGTGTTTTTTAAAATATATTCTTTAACTTCAATCATTGGAGGTCTTGATTTTTCTATAATTTTTACTGGGGTAATTATATATTCTTTATTAATATAATCAACTTTTCTAAATATCTTGTTTAATTCTCCAACTAAAATTAATTTATTATACTGTTGAAGTTTTTGAAAAATTGCTTGTAAAATACCAAAAGACATTTTTGATAGAGAAGAAATTGGCTGATTTCTATGAATCCTTCTTAATACATCTACTTGTGCTATTGCCTCAAGTCCCATTTTTTCATAAATATCAATTAATAAACCAATTTCAACACCATAACCTGTAAAGAACGGAAGTTGTTCAAAAAGACTTCGTCTTCCAGCATATTCTCCTGCTAAAGGCTGAAAAATCATGCTAAGTTGTGGGTAAAACAAGTTTAATATTGGCTTGACTAAAATTTCTGTAACTCTACCGCCTTCTTCTTTAATATAGGAATGGTGAACTTTTAGCGGTCTTCTATAAAATGCTTTTACAAAATTAATTTTATCATTTTCTATTAATGGGCCTAAAATCCCATAAATAAATCTTGAATTAAAATTTTCAATATCAGCATCACACCATACGATTAAATCGCCTTTTGTAATAAAAATACTTTTCCACAGTGCTTCTCCTTTGCCTTTAAAAGTTCCGTAATTTTTTAAGATATTTTTATGCTTGATGAACTTAAAGACAGAAGATTTTACAATCTCATGAGTTAAATCTGTTGAATCAGAGTCAATAACAAAAACTTCATCAACCAAACCTGTTTTGTATAAATCTCTTTCTACTACTTTTAAAATGGAACCAATTGTTTTAGCTTCATTTAATGTAGGGAAACATAAGCTTATAGTAAGCCCTTTTTTGTTTTTTAAATTTAATAATTTCTCAACGTTAAATTGTGAATAATGAAAGGTGTTTTTTTTATACCATTCTTTTATATCCATAAGTCTCACCTCTTAATATATTAATATTAACTTATATATAAGAATAGCAGGGCGGGGTCAACCCTGCTATATTAATATTAACTTATATATATTAATTAATGTGTTAATATTTTTGTGTTATTAACGATTTTTGAAAAAATAATATTTTTAAGATTTTCAAGTAATGTTTCAAAAGAATAATATTTCTTTGCAATTTTATAGTTTTTATCTACCATTTTCTTTCTATATGATGTGTCTGTTAAAACTTTAAATATTTTATTTGTTGTGTCAGCTTTAATTACCTTGTCAAAAACTATAAAATCAAAATCTTTTTCTAAAAAATCTTTTAAAACTGGATAGTTGTTAACAAATAAAGGCTTTTTAAATGCAGCCGCTTCTAAGACAGGATTGCCAAAACCTTCTATATCACTGGGAAGTGTGACTAAGTCACAAGCACAAAATAAGCTATAAATATCGAAATATTTAAAAAACTTTATTATTTTTATATTTGGATATTTTTTATTTTTATGATCAAAAGAGTTGCATAATATTAAATTAACCCTTTTTTTAGCAGAATATTCAATAAGTTCATAGAAATAGTCCATTTCAAATTTTTCATATATTCCGCTTATGATTAGTTTAATTTTTAAATTATATTCAAACGATAATTTTTCAATTAAGTCTATTGTTCTTTCTATATTTTTTCTTCTTATTATTCTGGTTGGTTGAAGAAATAATAATTCCTCTTGTGTTATCCCTAAAAAACTTTTAATTTGTTTTATTTTATTATCATCCTGATATTCAGGATATTTGGTAATTTTAAAATCAAAAACATTTGGAATTAAATATGCTAAAATCGCTTTTTTATTAAAAAGAGATTCTTTTGCAATACTATTTATAACAACATGGCTTATTGTTTTATAATCTGGTGGAAAATAATTATTTAATATATCATTAATTTTAGAATTATTAATATTTAAAAATTCTCTTCTTTCCCAGAAAAAATCATGATGTCTTGTAATTGTTTTAACATTATTTTCTATTATAAGTTCAGTTAAAGCTATGGCCAAAGGAATATTTAAAGGCAGCGATAATGCGTTTTCTATACTAAAGTAATTTATATTTTCTTTTTTTATTATATACTCAATTTTTTGTTTAATTATGTTTTTTAATTCTTCAATTTTATTAATTTCAATATTAACTAATTTATTTCTTATTTCCTCAATTTCAGGATGATTAAAGTCAAGTTCCTTAATTACATAATGTGTATAACTTTGTTTTTTTATAAAACTACCTGCAATAAGAATTGGTTCAATATTTAATTTATTAAAAGCTTGTGCCCATTTGTTAGCTTCAATTGATACACCATCTACACCGCCAAGCCTAGTTGAAATTATGGCTATTTTTTCCAATCTCTTTAGCCTCCTTTCGTTTAGGCTTTATCAGGCTTTAATATACTTCAAATTTTTTATTAAATTTTTTTATTATTTATATAGCCTTGTTAATTTTTAAAGTTTTTTGCATAGATATGAAAGTTTAGGCTTTTTAAATTAGCGCTAAAAGCCAAAAACTAAAAGCGAATTATTGTAAAAAAGGAAACAAAAATAAGTAAAAAGTTTAAATTAAGTAAAAAGTATAAATATATAATTTTTTATATAATTTTTTTAAGTATTTTTATGTAGTAATAAATCTAATATTATTATTATATAAAAATATTTATTTTACAAGATTTATTTTAAAAGAATTGATTAATTGTTAAAATTATATACAAGAGTAACGGTAAGAATTATGGGCGAGAAAAAACCAATAGTTTTAATTTCAAGTTATCCTCCGCGATTGTGTGGAATTGCAACTTTTACAGAAGAAGCAAGAGAATTTATTCAAAAAGTTAATAAGGATAGAGAAGTTTTAGTAATTTCACATACTGATGGTTGTGGCAAAGGAGTATTTCCCTTAATAGACAATAAAAAACTTTTATGGTGGAAACCAGTTGCTGAAAAAGTAAAAAAATTAAATCCTTATGTTGTCCATATCCAGCATGAATATGGACTTTATGAGTATGTAGATAGTAGGGGAATAGGTGATAGAAATAGTGGTTTTTTAGAACTCTTAGGTGCAATTAGTGAATTTCCAATTGTAGTTGAACCACATACTGTACATGGTCGTCTAAAGTCTCATGAAGAAGAATTCATATTTAGACTCTGTGAGAACTCTGATATAGTAATTTTTAAAAATGATTATTTAAAGTGGAGGCTAAATTGGATATTTACACAGAAAAAATGGAAACTTCCAAAAAATATAATGATTATACCTCATGGGGCAAGACCTGATATGCATTGGGATAAAAAAGATATACCTAAATTAAAAAAACAGCTTGGATTGGATAAAATTAAGCATTTAGGTCAAAATCTTGTTGGTTTGGTTGGTTGGATTCAGGCAAACAAGAGATGGGATATTTTGACTTCAATGTGGGAAGAAATATCAGAAGAAATTAAAAATAGAACGGGTCAAAGTTGGGATTTGCTTGCAGGCGGAATTTTAAGAGACGATGCACATTTACAGGATTATATTAAATATAAAGAAGGATTAGCACTACTTGAACAAAAAGGTCTTGCTCATTACTATGAATTTATTCCAAGAGGAAAAATATTTTATAAAGTTATGGCTGTTTGTGATTTTATTGTTTTACCAACAGTTGATGAAACTCAATCAGGCACTCTTGCACGCATTATTGCTTTAAATAAGCCATTTATAACAACTGCACCTCTTGAAGGTTTAACAGCCCAAACATTGGAAAGCGAAGGCGGTTTATTATTTACAAATAAAAAAATGTTAAAGGAAAAGGTTATAAGACTTGCATGTGATGAGAAACTCCGTGAGGAGCTTTCTTGCAATTTAAAAAAATATCTAAAAAATGTTGTTTCTTGGGAGGTTATTGCAGAAAAGTATAATGAAGCTTATAGACTGGCACGCAATCACAAATTAAAAGGTATAGAAATTGATATACCACCTGAATTTTAATTTTAAATCTGACAAATTAAATTCCGAATTGTTTATTTTCTAAGTAACAAAATTATTAATAATAAAAATTAATATATGCTTTCAAATTTTTTAAAAAAGTTTCGTTAAAATGTCTGGTAGAAAATAGCTTATTTTAGTTGTTAATTTATTTTATTGGATTTGTTTATTGTATTTATATAAATCTCATAAGTTTTTTTAGCGATAATATCCCAAGTAAGATTTTCATTTACAAATTTTAAAGCATTTAAAGATAAAGTCCTTTTTAACTTTTTATTAGTTAAAACATTTATAATATTTTGAATGAATTCATCTTCATTTTTGCAAGGAAATCCAATTTCAGCTTTTTTAAATGTTTCTGTAAATACTTTTAAGTCTGAGGTAATGATTGGTATTCCATAGGCAAGAAAATGTGCCATAACACCACTCTGTGCAGTAACTTTGTATGGCATGACTGCAACATCTGCACAACAGACTATTTCATCATACTCTTCTTGAGAAAAATGTCCTTTTATAAAAATTATATTTTCTTTTGCTTCAGATTCATTTATAAGCTCAATTAAATAATTCATGTATTCTAAATTTTCACCTATCCTAGCATCGCCAGCTATCAAAAGTATGGCTTCAGGAACTATTTTATTTATTTTTGGAAAGATTTTTATTATTTGTTCAAAATTTTTGCTTGGTCTAAAAAAGCCCATAAGCAATATGATTTTTTTATCTTTAATGTTGAATTTTTTTTCAATTGCTTTGTTGGAAATAATTTTTTCTCTTGCATCTTTAATGAAATTTACTCTTCTTACACCATGAGGAATTACATAAATTTTTTCAAAATTGTCAATATTTATAATATTATTTTTTATACTATCTTTTTGATATTCTTCGTGAACTATTATGCTGTCAGCTGCTCTGATTATAGCTTCAGTGACTATTTTGTTATCCCAGGTAAAGCTTTCATATACAGTATGTAGTGTAACAACGACTGGAATTCTAGACAATTTGAACTTATATAACAAAGGTATTACATTAACACCTTTATGTTGACCAAATAGACCAAATTCATGTTGAATATGGACTATTTCAGGATGAATTTTATTTACTGTTTGAAATATTTTATGCGCTAAATCAGGGTCTTGACTATCATACACATTAAATACATTTTCTCCTTTTGCACCATACTCACTAATAATATATAAATTTTTAACATATTTTTTTAATTCTGTAACTAAATATGATGAATATGTTGCAATCCCGCACTCTTGCGGTGGGTAAGTAGTTACTAGGCATGTCCTCATGTTAGTTTTCTCCTTGTAATAGTAGTTTCTTTTTTACTTTGATAACGTAAATTTGGCAATTTAAATAATTTAAATAACTTAAATAATTGGAATAATTACTATAGTTAGCATAACTACTATAAATAATTGGCATAATTGACATAACTAGCAAATATAAAAGAACAAACATAAAAAAATTAATATAAGAAGACTTTAAAATAAAAAATGTATATTTATTGTTTATTGTTAGTAAAAAAATCTTTATTTATTATATACTATAGGGTTATATTTAGTAAATTTTTAATGTTAATTTTTATGCATCACCAGTAATTAATTTTTATGCATCACCTTTTTTAGTATCAGTTAAATAGAAGTTAAATAGCAGTTAAATAGAAGCTAAAGAGAAGTTAAGTTGCATTTAAATTGCAGTTAGTTAATATTTTAATAAATTTAATTTACAAAATTATTGCAATAATGCTAAAAATTGCATATAATTTTTTGGTCAAATTTTAAATTTTATTTTATTTTATTTTAAAAATTTTATAAGAAATAAGATAAGGAGTTTTTATGTCTGATTTAACAAAAGAAAACAAAAAAGAAGAGCAAATTTTAGGAAATCTGGATTCTTTAAAAATTTTAGATAAAAAGATAAACACTAAAGATAAAGACTACTATAGAGATAAAAATGAAGATAAAGTTGAAAGTGAAAATAAAGATAAAGAAATATTAACAAATGAGCAAAAGATAAGCCTTTTAAAAACAATAATAAAAATAAGGAGATTTGAAGAGAAAACTATTCAGCTTTATCAGATAGCTAAAATTTGGGGTTACCTTCACCCATATATTGGTGAAGAAGCAGTTGCTGCTGGTGCATGTGCTGCAATAAATAAATCAGATTATATAATTTCTACGCACAGAGGTCATGGACATAGCATAGCAAAAGGAGCTGATTTAAAAAGAATGATGGCAGAGTTATATGGTAAAGTTACCGGATACTGTAAAGGTAGAGGTGGCTCCATGCACATTGCTGATACTGAACTTGGAATGTTAGGAGCAAATGGTATTGTTGGTGGAGGAATCCCAATATCTGTTGGAGCAGGATTTTCTTGTAAAATGGAAGGAAAACAAAGGGTAACTATTTGTTTTTTTTCGGATGGAGCAACAAATAATGGAGTTTTTCATGAATCCTTAAACATGGCTGCTATTTTTAAATTGCCTGTAATTTATGTTTGTGAAAATAATATGTATGCTATTTCTATGAAAGCGTGTGAATCAGTTGCTTGCAAGGATATTGCAAAAAGAGCTGTTAGCTATGATATCCCTGGTGTTATTGTGGATGGCTCTGATCCCGAAGCTGTTTATTTTGCAGTTTTAGAGGCTGTTAAAAGAGCAAGACAAGGTCAAGGTCCAACGCTGATTGAGGCTAAAACATACAGGTTTGGTGGTCATCATCCAAATGATCCTGCTGAATATAGGGATAAAAAAGAGGCTGAATACTATAAAAATGAGAAAGACCCGGTTAAAAATTATAAAGAAAAATTAATAAAGGAAAATATCTTAAATGTTCAAGATATAGAAAATATCGAAAAAGAAATATTAATGGAGGTTGAGGAATCTGTTAGATTTGCAGAGGAAAGCCCTGAACCAAGTCTTGATAAGTTTTTAGAAGAAGTTGCTTTAATTTAAAATAGATTTAATTTAATTCTTTTTTAAATGCTTTGTAATATTTTTTAAGATTTCTTTTAGAAAGGATTTTTATGAGAGAAATTGAATATAGAGAAGCTATACGAGAAGCTGTAATTGAAGAGATGAACAGGGATCCAAAAGTTTTTTTAATTGGGGAAGATATTGGAAAATATGGCGGTGCTTTTAGAGCATACAAAGGTCTTTTAGAGATGTTTGGTCCTGAAAGAGTAATAAATACGCCAATATCCGAATCAGCAATAATTGGTGCTGGTATAGGGGCTGCAGTTACCGGCTATAGGCCGATAGCTGAAATAATGTTCATTGATTTTACAACACTTGCAATGGACCAAATTGTAAATCAGGCTGCCAAAATTAGATATATGACTGGTGATAATTTAAAGTGCCCATTAGTAATTAGAACACAAGGCGGAGCCGGAAGAGGTGTTGCAGCTCAACACTCACAAAGTCTTGAAGCATGGTTTTACCATGTTCCTGGTCTTAAAGTAGTTATGCCTTCAACTCCTTATGATGTAAAAGGTTTATTAAAAACTGCTATAAGAGATGATAATGTAGTAATGTTTATTGAGCATAAAATGATTTATTTAATAAAAGGACATGTTCCAGAAGAAGAATATACTATACCTTTTGGAGTTGCGGATATAAAAAGAGAAGGACAGGACGTGACCATATTTGCATACTCAAATATGGTTTATAAAGCACTAGAGGCTGCAAAGCAATTAGAACAGGAAGGTATAAGTGCAGAAGTTTTTGACCCAAGAACACTTGTTCCCTTAGATGAGGAGGCGTTAATAAATTCAGTTAAAAAAACTTCTCATCTTGTAATTGTAACTGAGGCGTGCCAAAGAGGAAGTGTTGCATCTGATATTTCTGCTAAAGTAACTGAAAAAGCTTTTGACTGGCTTGATGCACCTGTTAAGATAGTTGCTGGATTAAATACGCCAATTCCGTATAATTCAACACTTGAACAGGCATCTATTCCACATACAAAAGATATAGTAAAAGCGGTAAAAGAAGTTCTTGGAAAATAATGTTAGTAAGGTTTTATATAGGTGTAGTGTGCTAGATAGGCTAATGTATACAATATAGGCAAAAGACATTTTAAGTAATGAATAATGAAACTTAAAATTTTACTAATTATATTATAATGACTATTATAAAATAATAAGTTTTATAATCACAATGTATTAATTTTAATAACAATATTTTAGGTTGAAAATTAATAAATAAATGTTAATAAAATTTAGGAGGTTTTATAAATGGAAAATTTTGAAAAATCAGCAATGCAAAGACTTGCAGAAAGTTCAGAAAATTTTGAGATTTGGTGGGATTCTTCACCATTAATTTTTGGTGCCTGGACAAAAAAAATGATTGAAAAAGCACCAGAACAAGAAAAAGAAATTTTGAGTCAAAAGCTAAAAGTATTATTTGATTATGAAAATCCTGCAGAAACTCTTTTTTGTGGAGTTACAACAAATCCAAGATTGACCAGAAAAGTACTTGATTTAGTTCCTGAAGAGGTTGATCCAATTATAGATAAAATAATTTTAGATAATCCATCAAAAAGTGATTATGAACTTGCATGGGAAACATACAAAGCAATTACAGCTAAAGGTACTCAGCTGTATATGCCTTTATTTGAAAAATCAAAATATAAAAAAGGTTATGTAAGTGCTCAAGTTGACCCAAGACTTGTAACAGATGTAAGAGAGATGCTTAGACAAGCAATGGAACTTAGCAAAATTTCTCCAAATATAATGGTAAAGTGCCCTGGTTCAAAAGAAGGTATTTATTTAATTCAAATACTTACTTCATTGGGTATCCCTACTAATTCTACACTTGTTTTTAACGTTCCAGGTGCTGTTCAGGTTGCGAAAGCAGTTAAAAGGGGTTATGAGATAGGTAGTTTTTGGGGTGTTGATTTTTCTAAATGGAGGTCAGTGATTACTATAATGATTGGAAGATTTGAAGAAAGACCACAGTTTGCAGAAAGTGCAAAATCTGTAGGAATTGAATTAACTGAGGAGCTTAAAAGATGGTCTGGTATAGCAATTGCTAAAAAAGCACATCAAATTTTAAATGATCCCAAAAATGGCTACTTAAGTAAATTGCTATTATGTTCAGCTAGGCCAGGTCCTGGGGAAGGTAATGTCTATCATGTAGAAAAAGTTGCAGGTGGTAACCTAGTTTACACAATGAACCCTGAGTTGATTGATGATTTTATGAGAATATGTCGCTGCAAAGACATTTACAGCCAGATTAATGAACCTGTTCCTGATGAGATTATGTCAAAATTGTTAAAAATTCCGTATTTTAAAGCTGGTTATGAAGAAGATGGAATTTCAATAGAAGATTTTGTAAACCATCCTTCATTTGTATACACAAGAGAAGAGTTTTCTGGGTCAATGAAAGAAATAGAGGAATATGTAGTTAAGAGAAAAAAAGCTTTAAAATTATAAAAACCTTAAACTAAATTAGCGCTAAATTTATTAGCGCTAATTTAGTTTTATAGTTAATTTTATAACTGTTTTTTTATTTCAAATTTAAATCACTAACATTTATATTTTATTTAGCAATTTAAATTTGAAATTTATATTTAGCAATTTTTTATTATAACAATTTTTTTATGTAGTTTTTTCACAGATTTTTTCTTATAAAAAAAATAAATTTTTCATCTTCTTTTTCAATTTTTAAAAGCTCATTTCCCGTTACTTTTGCCCAGTGCTTGATGTCTTCTTCTGCTGCAGGATCGTCTGCAATTATTTTTAGAATGCCACCTGTTTTTAAGGCATCAATTTTTTTTCTAGTTTCGAATATGGGGGCAGGACAGTAAAGTCCAGTGCAGTCAAGAAACTCATCTTCTTTTATTGCTTTAGAATTCTTATTATTATTCATATTATTCATATTATTCACATAACAGTAATCATTTATTATTTATATTTCATTTATTTTTGTATTTGAATTTTTATTCATAATTACCATTATTTTTTAAAATTACCCTTATTTTTTAAAACCACATAGTACCATCACTTTCAAGTACGAGGCTGTTTAGTGTAGCAGCTCCAACTATTTTTGTACCATCTATAAAATCCGAAGGGGTAAGATTCTGTCCAAAGACCTGCATACTTTGTTGGCAAATAAGAATAGGTATTTCCATTTTTAAAGTCTGGTCAATAACTTCTTTTAGTGATGGAAAGGAACCCATTTTAATTTTTTCAGCATTTCCTTTAGTTACAACTGTTATACCTTCTCCTAAAAAATAAATTGTTGGCTCAATATCCATAGCTTTTGCAGTTTGAGCTAGTATAAAAGGTGAATATAGTCTTCGAGGTGTTTCAATTCCACTTGTTTGAACATATAGAATTTTCTTTTTCTCCATTCTTTTTCTCCTTCTTAATAAATACTGATTTTTATGATTAAAAATCTTTTTAGTAATTATTATTTATTTTTTTAAAATATTTAAATGCTACTATTTTAGTATATTTAATATTATAATAAAAATTTAGTTTTTGCAATATAGAAAAAAGTTATTTTAATGAACCAACACAAATTAAATTAAAATAGTATTTTTATTTTCACTGTTGTAAAATTAATTTTATTTTTTTTAAACTTAAAGAAAATAATATAATTATGACTTTAAGTAGCATTATTTAATTTTTTTAACTGAATAAAACGTTTTTTTAAAAAAGGTAGAAAGGGTAGGGATAAATTAAAAATTTATGAAAACTAAAGAACGTAGAAAAAAAATTTTAGATTTAATAAATGAGTTAGAAAAAGTTTCAGTTGAATCGCTTGCTAAAAATTTTAATGTTTCGGAAATGACAATATATAGAGATTTAAATTTTCTTGAAAAGGAAGGTTATTTGAAAAAAACTATTGGTGGAGCTATAAAAATTAATGATTTTTTAGTTTCAAGCGTTACTACTTTTGCAAAAAGGTTGAAATTACATGTTAAAGAAAAAAAAGCAATAGCAAAAAGGGCAGTCGCTCATATTTGTAGTGGTGATTCTATAATTATTGATGCTGGAACTACAGGCTATTATCTAGTTAAAGAAATAAATAATATGAATTTAAGCAATTTAACAGTTATAACAAACAATATTGTTTCACAAATTGAATTGAAAAAAAACACAAATATTGAAGTAATTGCGACTGGAGGGACTATTAAATATGATACATACTCATCAGTTGGTGTTTTAACAGAGAAGCTTTTAAAAGATATTTTGGTTGATAAAGTTTTTATTACTACTAAAGGTATTACAGAAGACGGAATACTAAGTGATCCGAGTATTGAAGAGGGTAGAATTAAAGAACTTTTTCTAGAAAGAGGAAGGGAAAAAATTTTAATTTTTGACAGCAGTAAATTTGGAGTTGTTGGTCTCTATAAATTTTCTTCAATCTCTGATTTTGATGTAATAATTACTGATTCTAATATTCAAGAAAAATATTTAAAAATGTTAAAAAAATCAAATGTTTTGCTGGAGATTGCGGAAGTTTAAAAAAATCAAATTTATTCCAAAACTAGTTTGTATTATCTGAATATAGATTACCTGCTATGGCATAATTTTCCTTTTTCATATCATGAAAAATTATTTGAACGGTATCTGGCTTAACTTTTACTGTTTCAACAATAGCCTCTGTTACTTTTTTTGCAATCTCTCTTTTTTGTTCAATACTTCTTCCTTCTAAAAGTTCAATTGTTATAATAGGCATATATCCTCCTTTTATAATTAATTTAAATTTTTCTAATTTCTAGTTAATTTTTATTTTATTTATTTTAATTATATTGAAATATTATAAAATTAAATAATTTTACAATATTAAATATTCTTGATAAGTTGTCTTAGTGACTCTTTTAAATCTTTATCTTTAAAAATTACATCATAAAGCATATAAAGTAATGGAAATTCTCTTTTTATAAAATTGTTATAAACATAGTTTTTATTCTTATTAATATTGCTATTTTTTTCTTTTGATAGTTTTTCGTTTAATTTTTTTTCTAACCAAGGAAGTCCAAGCTTTAAAGCCATATAGCCCTCACCGTATTCACCTTCGTCAAACATTTTTTTAAAAGCTTCTTCGCCTTTATAACCTTGACCGATAAGTTCACCAAATTTTCTGTTTCTTCCAGCAACAGAAGTTACATGCAGGTCTCCTATTCCTGCAAAATTAAAAACAATTTTTTCAATGTTTTCTATTTGGATTTTTTCTTTAAATAGAAATTTACAAATACTTGCAATTTCAATACTAGCTTGAGTAAATAAAAATGAAACTAAGTTATGGTAAAGTCCTGGTTTTGTCTTACCGTAAATTCCGTCACAGATGCCTGCTGAAATTGCATAAATATTTTTAAAAGTAGAGCAAGTTTCAACAACTTCAGGATAGCTTGATATAAAAATTCTATAGTAATCTGTAGCAAATCTGTCAATGATTGGCTGCACGCAAGCTAAAACTTTTTTATCTATACCATAAACTGTTGCAGATGGTATTCTATTTGCAAGGTCTATAGCTCTAACTGGTCCCCCAATTGTTGTAAAATAAAAGTTTTTGTCTGGAAATTGCTCTTGATATATTAATTTTGCAGCTTCAGAGGCTCTCATAATTGTGCCTTTATAATCTACAAGCCCCTTTGTAAGTTTAAAAAAATAATGGTCCCTTAGGTAATTATTTTTATTATTGCTTTTTCTTGTTTCAAACTTTTTTAAATTGTCTATAAGCATTTGAAAAATGTTTACAAAGCCTTCACTTGCAATTCCAATAAAAAAAATATTACTGTTTTCTATAGCTTTAAGTAAATCTTGCCAGTAAAAAAGTTTGACATTTTTGGCAAGTTTAGTTTTTAATTTTGGATGTATTCCTGATTTTGCAGAAGAGATTATATTTTCATCTAGCCATGTTCCCCATAGATTCACATTGATATTATTGTCAGAAAGCGGAAAAGTAACTGCACTCCCCATATAGCCTGCACCTAAAACTGAAACATTGTCTATATTACTAATTGATTTTTTTGTGTTTGAAATTTCTGGACTCATTTGTTTTAACTTTCTGTTATAATTTAATATTTAATATATTATAAAAAAAATTGATTTTATCATATAATGAAATTAACTTATTATAATAAAATTTTTTGCCTATTATAATCTATTTTACTATTTTAATATAATCTTAACCTATTTCTTTTGAAATATTTATTTTTAATTATTATAATACATAAACTGAGTAAACATAAACTAAATGCGCTATTTGCAGGAATTGCAAAAATTTAATAATCTTTCTTTTTCTAAGTAAAGTCTAATGGAGGATGCAAAAAATTTGAAGTATTATATTGGTTATGATATTGGTGCAATAAGTGTAAACAGGGCAGTGCTTGATGAGAATAAAAAAATTGTGGATATAATGCCATATACAAGGCATTATGGAGAACCAGTAAAAATAATACTGCAGGATCTGGATTATTTAATTAATTATTTTAAAAATGAAAATTATTTTAAAAAAGAAAAGTTTTACTACTTTGTCTTTACAGGATCAGGTGGTAAATATCTATCATCTGTACTAAAAACTTTATTTGTTAACGAAATAGAAGCTTTAATTACTGCTGTTAAGCAATATAATCCCCAGACAAATTCTTTAATAGAAATAGGCGGACAGGATTCTAAATTTATTGACTTAACTGTTGGGGACTATTCTATGAATGAATTGTGTGCTGCAGGAACTGGTTCTTTTTTAGATCAACAAGCTTCTAGATTTGGTCTAACTATTGAACAATTTGCCGAACTAGCCCTTAAGTCTTCTAATCCTTCTTCTATTGCTGGCAGATGTAGTGTTTTTGCAAAATCAGATATGATACATCTACAACAGGAAGCTGCTAGTGATGAAGATATTGCGCTTGGGCTTTGTTTTGCGATGGCAAGAAGTTTTAAGTCAGGAATAATTAGAGGTAAAAAAGTTATTCCGCCAATTATGTTTTGTGGTGGAGTATCTTTTAATATGGCAATGTTGAAGGCTTTTGAAAGTGTTTTAAACCAAAAAATTTTTATTCCAAGTTATAGGGAATCTTATGGAGCAATTGGGGCTGCTCTTTCATTAATAAAATCAGAATCGAAATCAAATTCTAAAATTGAACTTACAGAAATAAAAGGAAAATTAAATACCCATTTAAAAAATTATAAATATAAAAAGGAAGTATTTAAGCCTTTAAGAATTGAAAAGTCAATATTACCGCCTCAAAAACAAGAAGAATATAATTTTGCAGCCAACTTGTCTTCAAAAGTTGATGCATATATCGGAATTGATGTTGGTTCAATTAGTACAAATGTTGTTGCAATAGATTCTAATAAAAAACTAATTTATAAGGTTTATTTAAGAACTGCAGGAAGACCAATTGAGGCAGTTAGAAAAGGTATAGAGATAATTGGAAAAGAGGTTGGTGATAAAATTAATGTTAAAGCAGTAGGAACAACAGGTTCAGGAAGGTATCTAATTGGTGACCTTGTAGGTGCCGATATAATCATAAATGAAATAACTGCACAGGCAACTGCAGCAGCTGATATTGATAACAGTGTTGATACTATTTTTGAAATTGGCGGGCAGGATTCCAAGTACATCTCTCTTGAAAAAGGAGTTGTTGTTGATTTTGAAATGAATAAAATATGTGCAGCTGGGACAGGCTCTTTTCTTGAAGAGCAGGCCGAGAGGTTTGATATAAAAATTCAAGATTTTGGGGATATAGCATTAACTGCAGCTGCTCCGCTTAATCTAGGTGAAAGATGCACAGTATTTATGGAAACAAATGTATATTCTCATTATCAGAAAGGAGCAAGTATTGAAGATATTTTAGCTGGGCTTGCTTATTCTATTGCTATTAATTATATAAACCGTGTAGTAGGAAGAAAAAAGATAGGAAATCGAATTTTCTTTCAAGGTGCAGTTGCTTTTAATAAAGCAGTAGTTGCTGCTTTTGAAAACTATTTAGGCAAGAAAATAATAGTTCCTCAAAACCATGAGGTTACTGGTGCAATTGGTACGGCAATAAAGGCTCTTGAAAGTCAAACAGTCAAAACTAAATTCAGAGGTTTTGATGAAATTAAGAATATTAGATATAAACAAAGTTCCTTTGAATGTCATGGTTGCCCAAATATATGTGAAATAAAAATGGTTAAAATTGACAATACTAAGCCGCTTTATTATGGCGGACGTTGTGAAAAATATGAAAAGAAAAGCTTAACAAGTGAAAATTTAACTGATTTTTTTGCTCAAAGAGATGAATTATTATTAACAGCTTATAAAAAATTAAAAGAAGCTAACTTTGAAAAGATTTCTGCTAAAAAAAACTGTCAAAATATTGAACTCGCCTTTTCTTCAAACTCGGTATTAAATTTAAATAATGCAGAAAAATTAAATAAAATAGAAAAATTAGATTTGCAAAAAATGCAAAAATTATCAGAAATATCAAAAGCATCACAAGCATCAGAAATAGCACAAGCATCAGAAAAAGCACAAGTATCAGAAACAGCAAGTAACACAATTAAAATAGGTATACCATTTACTATGCTAACATATGAATTTTATCCTTTTTGGCAGGCATTTTTTAATGAACTTGGGTTTGAGGTTATACTTTCTGATAAAACAAATAAGAAAATTATTAATGATGGCTTATCACTTGTTGTGGCTGAAACTTGTTTTCCAATGAAAGTTATGTTAGGACATGTTAAAAATTTAATTGATAAAAATGTTGATTATGTTTTTATACCAAGTATTAGAGATATGCCTTGCCCAGATAATAGAATTGAAGGTGCAAGAACTGGGAGTTACCCTTGTCCATTTGTTCAAGGTATTTCATCTTTTGTTAAGTCTTCAATTGAAATAGACAGCTCTAAAATATTAGACCCAATTATAAACTTTAGCTATAGAGAATACTTAAAAAATGAACAGCTTTTAAAACTTGGACAAAAATTAGGCAAAAACAAAAAATTAATATACAGTGCAATAAAAACTGCATACCAAGCACAGGAATACTTTTATAAGTCTTTAAGAATAAATGGCAAAACTGCTATAAATAGTTTAAGTCCAGATCAAAAAGCAGCCGTTATTATAAGCAGACCATATAACAGCTGTGATGCAAATATCAGCATGGATATTCCAGGTAAATTAAGAGATATAGGAATTCAGGTTATTCCTTTAGATTACCTTCCAGTTGATGAAATTGATTTGTTTCACGATTGGCCAAATATGTATTGGGAATTTGGCGATAGGATACTTAGTGCAGTTGAAATCATAAAAAAAGATAAAAGACTATACCCAGTATATATTACAAATTTTGGCTGTGGGCCTGATTCATTTATTATGCAATATTTTGAAAGAGAAATTGATAGGCCTTTTTTAAAAATTGAAATAGATGAGCATACAGCAGGAGCAGGTGTAATAACAAGATGTGAAGCTTTCTATGACTCATTAAAAAATATTTCAAGACTTGAAAGAGACAAAGATAAGCAAAAAAATGAAAAAGAAACTAAGCAGTATTCTGAAAGTGAAATTTTAAGTACTAATATCCCAGTTACAAAAATTAAAGATCCTAAGTTTAAAAGAAAGGAAAATAGAAAGATATTTATTCCATATATGGGTGATGGAGCTTATGCATTAGAGGCTGTTTTTAAATCTGCAGGTATCAATTCTGAAGTTATGATTTCAAATGAGGAAACTTTAGAAATAGGCAGAAAATACACACTTGGCAAAGAGTGTTACCCTTATATAATAACAACTGGCGATATTCTTAAAACATTGAAGTACAATGATCCTAAAAAATGTGCGTTTTTAATGCCTTTAACTCATGGTCCATGCAGGTTTGGCCAATACAACAAAATGCAAAAGATTTTATTAAAGGAATTAGGCTATTTGGATGTGCCCGTTGTGGCACCTGGCGCTCCAGAGAGTGCAGAATTTTACAAAGAATATGATATGCAGGGAAGGAAAGGTGCAAAACTCTATTTGAAAGCATTAGCTGGTATTTTTGCAATTGATAATTTAAATAAATTGTTAAGAAAATTTCGTCCTTATGAGGTTAAAAAAGGACAAACTAATCAATTATACAATAAATTACTAAATAGAATACTTAGGGTTTTGGAAAGTCCTTTAAATATATCTAATAACGAAATAATAGAAAAGCTTGTTGAAATTCTAAAAAATGCAGTTGATGAATTTTATTCTATCCCTTTAAACAAAGTTACCAAACCAAGAATTGGGATTGTTGGGGAAATTTATGTTAGAAATCATCCATTTAGCAATAATGAGATAATAAAAAAAGTAGAAGAGCTTGGCGGAGAAGTAGAAATTCCTGATTTTAGTGAATGGGCATATCATACTAATGCAACTTCTAAGCTTGATATAACAGTTAAGCAGAAGGATAT
>CAYLWJ010000066.1:0-57464 GCA_964387355.1 uncultured Actinomycetota bacterium
TAGGCCGGCATTAATGGCAATATCTCTAGCTGGCAATGACGGGTTAAGAAATTCTTTTTTGTACCAATCAACAGTTATATTTTTGCTTTTTAATTTGGCGTCGACTATCCTTTTGAAGAAATCTATTGCAAATTGTAGAAACTCGGCATTAATTAACGTAACTACTTCTATTCTGTAGTCTTCACCCTTTAATAACTTCCTTATAATATTTTTTGCTACTTGTTCGGTTATAGTCATATTTTTTCTTTAGACAATGAAATAAATTGATCCAAATTCACAAATCGAGGCTGACCAAACAGGTTAAATAAATTGCAACATTTATTAAATTCTTCTTTAATTCTATTTATAAATTTAGCTTCTTTTTCTGTTAAAAAGAAATTACGATTTAAACTCATCGCTGCTATACCAAGTGTTCCGCTACCTCCAAATGGGTCAAATATCAAGTCCTCAACAAATGAATAAAATTTTATAACTCTATTGCATAGCTCAAGTGGAAAAACAGCAGTATGAACTTTATCAAAAGTTGGATCTATTCGCCAAACATTTGTTGTTTCATATTCCTCAAGAACTTTACTCTTTTTTATTTTGTCCCAACTATATTGTCTAATATTCCAATCAATTAATTTGTCTGTTTTCTTACGATAAACCATTAACATTTCAGTTATAGCATTGGGTTTATAGGCCAAAGGTTTTCTATGTTGTAAAAAACCTGCGTTTCTATTTTTTACACTTGCTTCCGGTTTTACCCAAACAATATCATCAATAAATTCCCAACCCATCTTTATTAGAAATGGATGAATATCATAAGGGATTGGATATCTTTTGCTAGCATGCTTTCGACTTATTCTCGGAATTATAATTGGTGAGGTATTAAGAATAAAAAACCTGCCTTCTTTTGTTATACGGTGAACTTCTTTAAAAACCTTCTCCAGAAAATTTAAATATTCATCGTAACTTTGGTAAATTGAATAATCTCGAGCATTGTAATAAGGCGGTGATGTGAAAGTTAAATGAACTGACTCATCAGGCACATACTTTATTATTTCTAGCACATCGCCATGTACTACGATATTTCTTAAAAACTCAGGGAATTCATCGTGTTTTTGGGTATTATTGGATTGATATTGAACACCATTTATTTCTTTTATTATAACTTCTTTTATTAGCTCATTGGGGTGATTTAATAATTTTTTTAATTCATTTTTTACATTTTCCTTGTCTGAAAATACAAGCAATCCTCTTATTGCTTGCATTACTACCTTAGGATCATTATCTTTTAATAGTGTAATTAAAACTGGGATTGTTTTTTCATTACGCAGTCTTCCTATTGCTGATACAGCTTCTCTCCTTACGAATGTACTTTCATCTATATTGGCATATTTTATAAATGTTGATAAAAGATTAATGTCTTCAAGTTTTGCTAAATTTTTAATTGATAACACTCTAATATTCTCATTTACATGGTTAAGTAAACTTAACAATGGTTCTTTGCTATAACCATTTTCCAATCTACCTAGCTTCTCTAAAACATAAATAATAGCACCGTCATTATTATTTCGAATAAAAGATGAAAAAGCCGTAGGGTCATCTTTCAATCTGTCAATTAATTCTCCATTTATTTTTTGATTTAAGATAGCTCTATTCATATACTTATTTTATTAACTCCTTAAGATTAGCATTAACATCTTGATAATTTCTGCAATTACCAAAAATGAAAGTTTTTCAATAATTTTGAATTCAATACAAGTAAGAATGTTTTATTTAATATCAGGTTTTAATTAAAATATCTTTATATGTAAACTAGTTCTTTAAGCATTTCTTAAAATACTTTTTATATATTATTTTTTATTACTATATCTTTAATAATATAAAATATTTTTTTGTAGTATTAATAATTTCTGCTTTTAATGTAATACTATCAAATAAATTAAAATCAAGCAATGTAAATAAAACAATGAAAACTTATCTGTGGAATTTTGTTTTATAAAACAAAAAAACACCTAAAATTATTTAACAATTCTATGTAGAGAGCAATTATGTCATAAAATTTTTTAAACTGGCGGAGAGGGAGGGATTCGAACCCTCGAAGCAGCTTACGCTACTTACACGCTCTCCAGGCGTGCGCCTTAAACCAACTCAGCCACCTCTCCTAATTAAAATAAACAATAGTGCCAAGCCACTATAAAAATAAATTATTAAAAAAATTTAATTTATTTGGCGGAGAGGGAGGGATTCGAACCCTCGAGGCAGGCTTACACCCGCCTAACCGCTTAGCAGGCGGCCCTTTTCGACCACTCAAGCACCTCTCCAAAAAAAGTTAAATGCAGAAATAAAATATATCTTTTTTACTAAATAATGTAAATAATTTTAAAAAAATAATTTGACATATCAAAAATACTTAAAGTCAATAAAATTATTTTTAAATTAGCTTGAAAATAACTTGAAAAAATAGTTTGAAATTAGCTTGCCTGTTCTAATTCTTCTGCAAGTTCAAGTTTAAGATTTTTATATTCACCTTTTCTGTATATTTTTATATCCACAACATCACCAACATTATGCCTTAAAAGTTGAGCAATTAAAGCAAATGGACTATCAATTGCAACTCCATCAAACTCTGTTATTATATCTCCAGCTTTTATACCTGCTTTTGCTGCTGGCTTTCCACTAATTACAGCTTGAACCATAACACCTTTAATTTCAGTAGTGTTATTACCCATTTTAATTCCAATAAAGGGTATCCTAGCTCTTCCATATTTTATTAATTGATTTGCAATATTTACTGCTGTATCACTTGGTATTGCAAAACCTATCCCTGCACTTTGCCCTGTGGTTGAATATATCATTGTATTAACACCAATAACCTGGCCTGAACTATTAACAAGTGCCCCACCGCTGTTGCCAGGATTGATTGCAGCGTCTGTTTGGATTAAATCAACCATGGGAAGATTTTCGTATGAATATAATACTTCTCTTCCTAAAGCACTTATGACTCCTACAGTAACAGTTTGTTGAAGTCCGAAGGGGCTTCCAATAGCTATTGCAAGCTGACCAACCTTTAATTTTTCAATGGTTGCAAAGCTTGCAGGCTTTAAATTATTTACATCAATTTTAATAACAGCTATATCTGTATTTTTATCAGCTCCAACTAGCTTTGCTGGAAATTCTCTCCCATCATATAAAGTAACCAAAAGCTGCTGTGCGTTAGCTACTACATGATTATTTGTAATAATATATCCACTGTCATCATAAATAATACCAGAACCAACACCGCTTCCCTGCCTTACATTACCAAATATATCTTCCTCTAGCACTGTGACCTTTATATTTACAACCGATGGTTTTACTCTTTCTGCTACTGTACTTATAGCTTCGTCAAATTCAGCTAAAATAGGCAAATCACTTTTAAGACTTTCTTCAAGTCCCTTTGTATCTGTTTCTGAAGAAGTTTCCTGCCCAGAAACAGATTCAGTTGCTTGAGACTGCTGTTTTTCATTACTTCTTGTCTGATTTTTATTTTGCTCAACCTCATTAATACTTTTTTCTATTACATTTTTTGCTTTTGATTCTAAAAGAGATATTATACTTGAACAGCTTGTGATAGAAAAAATTAAGCCAACAATAACAGTTATTACTACAATAAAATAAATAATTTTTTTATATTTAATTTTTCTTTCCATAAACTAGCCTCCTTATACCTTTTATACTTTTATACAATTTTATGCAATCACAATTTAATATTAATTCATAATTTGCTATTGCATAATTCATAATCTTTATTATCAATTATCAACTTTTTATGTTTTTTTTTAAAGGAAATTTTTTAAATATTTATTATTAATGAATATGGCGCGCCTGAGAGGATTCGAACCTCCGACCATTGGTTTCGTAGACCACCGCTCTATCCAACTGAGCTACAGGCGCAAATTAGAGGTAAAATTTACAATTTATATTTACAACTTATTTTTAAAACTTGTTATTTGTGTTGGCGGAGAGGGAGGGATTCGAACCCCCGGAGGGCAAAACCCTCAACGGTTTTCAAGACCGCCGCATTCAACCACTCTGCCACCTCTCCACAGTAAGGAAAGAGATTATAACATAAATACTAAACTATGTATAATAATAACTATTTATAATAATATTCAAAATTAATGTTTTGTAAATATGTAAATACAATAATACAATAGTATAATAGTATATTAACGAACAAAATTTAAACGAATAATGTAATTACAGCCATTAATGCAATTAATGTAATCAATGTAAATTGAAAACCCATTAAACAACATAAATTTATAGGCAATTTAAATTTTTAGGTAACCTAAACTTTTAGGTAATTTAAATTTATATTTTAATGAAAATTTATTTCTTAATAATATTAATTCCTCCCATATAATTAATTAACTTTTCAGGTATAGAAATACTACCATCTTCATTTTGGAAATTTTCCATGATTGCCATTATCATCCTTCCCATAGCACATGCTGTACTGTTCATAGTATGAACGAAATCCTTTTTATTTGTATCAGAGTATTTAATATTTAACCTTCTGGCTTGAAAGTCAGTGTCATGACTACATGAAGCAATTTCTCTGTAATTTTCTTGCCCCGGCATCCATGCTTCTAAATCAAACTTTTTTGCATTAGGATTTCCAATATCCCCAGTACACATATTCATCACTCTGTAATGAATCCCAAGTCCTTGCACAATTGTCTCAAGTGTATCAAGTAAAAATTCATAATCCTGCCAACTTTTATCAGGATGTGAAAATATAAACATTTCAATTTTATCAAATTGATGAACTCTAAATAAACCTCCAAGGTCTTTTCCATAACTTCCAGCCTCTCTCCTAAAACAAGTTGAATATGCAGTATATTTTAAGGGAAGCTTGCTTGCATCTAATGTTTCATCAGCGTGATAAGCACACAATGGAACTTCTGATGTTCCAATTAAAAACAGTTCATCCAATTCAGTCTTATAATACTGAGTAGCTTCAACTGGAAAAAACCCAGTTCCAAACATTGCTCTTTCCTTTACAAGAACAGGTGGGATTAATGGGGTAAAACCTCTATTAATAAGTATATCAAAAACATAATTAACTAAAGCAAACTGAAGTTTGACATTTTCATTTTTAAGAAAAACAAATCTTGAACCAGATATTTTTGTTGCTCTATCTTCATCAATAATGTCCAGAGATTTTCCAAGTTCAATATGATTTTTTGGCTTAAAATTAAAATTTGGCTTTTGCCCAAATATATGGTCTACTACATTATCTTTCTCATCTTTACCTGCTGGAACTGAAAAATGAGAAATATTTGGGTATCTTGCAATTCTAGCAAAAAATTCATTATTAACTATTTCAAGTTCTTTTTCAAATTTTTCAAGCTCAATATTTATGCTTTTCATCTGATTAATTGCTTTTTGTTTCTCATCACTATTTAAAGTAGGAATAATTTTAGATGTTTGATTTTTTTTAGCTCTAAGTTCATCTACTTTAAATATTAAATTTCTTCTTTTTTTATCAAGCTCAATATCTTGATCAATGTCAATCTTTAAATTTCTTTTTTTTATCTCTTCTCTAAAAATATCAGGGTTTTTCCTAAAAAGTTCAATATCAATCATTATTTTACCAATCCTTTTAGATAAATTTTTATTTTTTTAAAATTCTATTCTTTCCATGCAGGATAAGAACCTAGTAGTTTTACTAAGTAAACTTTTGTTCTTAAACTTTCAAGAGCTTCGTAAATAACCTTGTCATGGACATGACCTTCCATATCAATCATAAACACATAATCTCCTAGGTTCTTTTTTGCAGGTCTGGATTCTAGTTTTGTTAAATTAATATTTCTTTGTGCAAACTCCTTTAAAATATTGTATAGGCTTCCAGGTTTATCTTTTTTTAAAAAGCAAACTACAGAAGTTTTATTATTGGCAGATTTTTTTGCAATGAAATTTCCAATTACAACAAACCTTGTTTTATTGTCTTTATTATCTTCAATATCACTTAAAATAATTTCCAGCCCATAAATTTCTGCAGCAATTTTAGTTCCAATTGCAGCGCTTTCTGAATCTTCTTCTTTTAATCTTTTTACTGCCTCAGCTGTACTGTTAGCTGCAATAATTTCCACATTTGGAAATTTTTGATTTAAAAAAATTCTACATTGTGCAGTTGCATGAGGATGAGAAATAATTCTTTTTATTTGTTTTAATTTAACCTGGCTTTTAGCAATTAATTGATGCTTTATCGGCATAACTACCTCAGAGATTATTTTTGCCTCACTTTCAAATGTCAGAACATCTAAAGTTAAATTTACAGAACCTTCAATAGAATTTTCAATAGGCACTACACCTTGATTTACTTCTCCTCTATCAACACTTTTAATAACATCAGTTATAGTAGGTAAAGGGATTTTCTCAATTTTGTTTAAACTAAAATTATTGTTTTTTTCATAATTCTTTTTAAGATATAAAATTAAAGCTTCTTCTGTAAAAGTACCCTCAGGACCTAAATATGATATTTTTTTTAACTCATCCATGCTGTCAACCCACTATTTTATTTTTTTATTTTAATTTTTATAAAATTTATTTTTGCTTTTTATTTTTTATCTTTTAACTTTATTTACATTTTATTTACATTTTATCTCGTTAAATTATATTTATTTTTATCTTTATTTTTCCATCTTAAAATTAAATACACCTGAATTATTTGTAAGCAAAGCTTCATTTTCAACTGGCCCTGCCTCAATTGTTATCTTACACTTTTTGTCTGGATAAGCTTTTAAACCTAAAAACGTAACTGTTTTTTGTTCAGACGGATTTATCAAGTCAATTTTTTGTTCAAATTTTGCAGGCTTTGACTCACCCTCTACCTCATAGGTAAGTTTTACTGGCACATTCTGCTCAGAAACATTGCCTTGGTTTTCAATGTTGATAGAAATACTTACCTGGCTTCCTTTTTGAATAATTAAATAATTATTCTGCTCATTTATAATTTTCGGGCTAAAGTTAATACTTTGCAATACTACTGCCACACCTCTTCTCTCCTGGAAATTAGTTACTGATTTAAAATCAGCTATCATACTTGCAATTATGCTATCAGATAAAAATTTATCATTTTCTAAAATTTTAGAATCTATTATTGTAAGATTATTTATATCAAGTTTTTCTCCAGCTTTTTTTAATTCATCCTGAAAATAAACATAAATCTCATCACTCATATACATATTTATAAAAGATTCAGCAATCTGTTTAATTGATTTTTCATAGTCTATATCTTTTAAAACATTAAATAAAGCAGGTTTGAAACTTTCATAAGATTTATTTCTAATATTAAAAACTAAATTTAAGTAACCATGTGCTACCTCAAAATACTGTGGAGGATTCATCTCAATAGAATTTTCATAAACAATTCTGCTTTCTTCAATTGTATCTGATAAGTTTTGCTCTATTTCTTCATTAGATAAATCCTTGAACTTATTAATTGTTGTAAAGAAATTTATTGAAATCTTATTAGAATGCTGAACAAGAACAGAAACAGAATTTATATAATCAGCTATGGTTAACTTTTCTTTATCGGTTAAAAATTTTTTATTTATTCCACAACTCCATAAACCCGATAACCAGCTAACAATTACAATGGAAATAATAATTAATAGTATTAAAATTATTATTACATCTCTTCTGCCTCTGCCTTCCAATAAAACCTTCTTTCTGGTGGGCGAAGGGGGATTTGAACCCCCACGCTGTTTAGGCACTAGACCCTGAACCTAGCGCGTCTACCAGTTCCGCCATTCGCCCAGCAAATATAAAATTAAATTAATAAATTAGCAAATTAATTAAATTAATAAAACATACAACTATTAATTAAAAACATTTATTTATTTTAATAAAAAATTTATTATTAGTTAATTATAATCTATAATAAATTTTATGGAATATTTTGCAATAACAGATATTGGAAACGTCCGAGAACAAAATGAAGATTGTTTTTTTTGCAAAGACAATCTTTTTATTGTAGCAGACGGTATGGGCGGTCATGCTGCTGGCGAAGTTGCTAGCAAAACTGCAGTAGAAACTTTTGTAGAAAACTTTTTTTTGGACAATAAAATTAAAAAAATTAATATTGATGATATAGAAAAACCTGACACTAAAAAAAATGAGAATTTAAAAAATATAACCTCAGAAAATTTAAAGAAATTATTACAAAATTTAATGTTATCTTCAATTTCAAAAACAAATAAAAAAGTATACGAGCTTTCATTAAAAAACCCTGAATACAATGGAATGGGGACAACTTTTACTGCATGTTATATTATAAATAACCTTGCAGGCGTTGTTCATGTTGGTGACAGTCGAGTTTATTTAAAAAACGATAAATCTTTTAGACTATTAACACAAGATCATACTGTTGTTTGGCAAATGTATAAAAAAGGAATAATTTCTTATGAAGAAACATTTTCACATCCTTTTAGAAATTATCTTGAAAATGTTCTTGGGGTATATCAGAAACTAAAACCTGATTTTTTTACTTTTAAAGTATCTTCGGGTGATATTTTAATACTCTGTACTGATGGCTTAAACTCAATGGTAAAAGACGAAAAAATAAATGAAATTATAGAAAGCAATTTAAAAATAAAAAATAAAAATAATAAAAACCTAAAAAATGATAAAAATGAACTTAAAGGCGAACTTCAAGGTGAATTCAAGGGTGAACTTAAATATGAACTTAAAGATAAACTTAAATATGAACCTAAGAAAGACTATTTTGAAAATATTCCAGTAAAAATTGCAAATAATTTAGTTAGTGAGGCTAAAAAAAATGGAGGACTTGATAACATAACAATTATAGTTATTGCAATTTAAATAAATAGCCAATTTAAAGCTATCTTGTCATCTTGTCAATGTAACACAATTTAATATTAACAATGTCTTATGAACTAAAAATGATTAAATTAAAAATGATTAATGATATAAAATTATTTAATTTTTGTTTAATATTTTTAAAACATGGAAAATAATTTAATTATAAATAACAAATATAAAATCATTAAAAAAATTGCTTCTGGCGGTATGGCTGATGTATTTCTTGGAATAGATACTTCTTCAGAAAAAGAAAAAAAATTTGCTGTTAAGATTCTTCACGAAAAATACAACAAAGATAAAAATTTTGTTTCCAGATTTAAAAGAGAAGCTGAAATATTGAGTAAGCTTTCAAGCCCAAATATAGTATCTGTTTACGATTGGGGAAGTTTAGAAAACTTTTATTATATTGTAATGGATTATGTTAACGGCAAAACTCTTAAAGAAATTATTGAAACAAAGGGAAATATAGATGTTGAAACTGCAGTAGATTATTTAATACAAATATGCAATGCATTAAAAATTGCTCATTTAAACGGACTTATACACAGAGATATAAAACCTCAAAATATTATGGTTGATGAAAACGGAGTAATAAAAATAACTGATTTTGGCATAGCTAAATTTACTGCGGAAGATGTTACAAAAACCATAAACATCATTGGTTCAGCCCATTATATATCACCTGAACATCTTGAAGGAAAAGTTTTAGATTTTAGGTCTGATATATATTCATTAGGAATTGTAATGTTTGAAATGTTAACAGGCGATTTGCCTTTTAGAGGCAGCAGCTCAATGGACATTAGCTTAAAGCATTTAACAGAAATCCCACAGCCTCCGTCAAGCATTATAACAAGTCTACCAAAAAAAATAGATAAAATTGTATTAAAATGTTTAGAAAAAAATCCAGAAAACAGATATCAGAGTGTAGATATATTAAAAAAAGATTTAGAAAATTTTATAAATCAAAAACCGTTAAGCATTGAAGATAAAACCTTGCCTGAAAAACAAAAAAAATATACTTTTAAAAGACTAAATTTAAAAGGTTTAAATTTATTAAGAACAATTTTTTTAATTTCTTTTTTTATACTTTTCATTGTTTTTATGAGTCTATACATTAAAACAAATAATGAATTGAAATATTTAAATATACAGTCCCAATTCATTCAAGTTCCAAACATTGTTAATACAGAAATTAATTCTGCTTCTCAGATACTTTCAAACTTCAGTCTAAAATTAGAAATAAGTGGAAAAATTAATGATGATAATTTCCCAGCTAACTATATTATTGAGCAAAATCCATCTCAAAATACCAAAGTAATAAAAGGTTCTACTATATATGTTAAAATAAATGAGATATCGCAAAAAAATTTTATTACAATTCCAAATTTTATTGGGCTGGAAATTGAAGAGGTTAAAAAAATAGTTAAATCCTTAAATTTAGATGTTGGTCTTATTAATGAAGAGTTTAATGATTTTTTCCCTAAAGGTAAAGTTATTAGACAGTATCCAGATGCTGGTGCACAAGTAGAACTAGATTCAAAAATTAATTTAACAATTAGCAATGACAAGCAATTAATCATTATTCCTGACGTTAAAGGTTATGACTTTATAAGTGCTAAAAACAGTATAGAAGCATTAGGTCTTATAATAAATGTAAAAAAATTTACAAATTTAGATGCTCAGCCAGGCACAGTTCTTGGTACTGAACCAATTGAAGGTTCTTCTGTAGAAAAAAATTCAATAGTAAACATTATTATCTCTACAAAAGAACAGCTTTTAACAACTCCAGATTTGCTAAACTTAGATATAAATTCTGCAAAAAAAATATTAGATGATGCAAAAATTAAATATGAAATAAGCCCAGTTAATGTTAATTACGCAATCCAAAAAAATACTGTAATTTGGCAAATACCAAATCCTCAAACACAAATATCACAAAATGACCAAGTTTTGCTTTTTGTAGGACAATAATAATAAATTTTATAGGGCAATTATATTAAATTTTATAGGGCAATAATAATAAATAATAATATTTATTTACTTTTAAATTTTTTAATTTTTAGCTACTGTCTTATTTTATAGAAACCTATTGATTCAAATTTTTGAGCTCGCTGTTTCTTATAATCAATATTTTTATTCTTATTAAAATAATTTAAATAATAAAGCAAGTAACCCTTTACAATTTTTACCATTCTTTCAGGATTATTTTGAGCTCCACCAATAGGTTCCAATATTATTTTATCTATTACACCAAGTTTAAATAAATCTTTTGAGGTCAATTTTAATGCTCTTGCAGCAAGCTTTGCAACCGAAGAATCTCGCCATAAAATTGAAGCACAACCTTCTGGTGATATAACAGAATAAGTAGAATTTTCCAACATTAACACAACATTTCCAATTGCCAGTGCAAGAGCACCTCCACTTCCACCTTCACCTATTAGAATGGAAATAACCGGCACTTCAAGCTCAAACATTTTTAAAATACTGTTTGATATAGCACTAGCTTGACCCCAGTCTTCAGCCTCTACTGCTGGATATGCACCAGGTGTATCAATAAAAGTAATCAATGGAAAATTAAATCTGTTTGCAATATCCATAATTCTTATAGCTTTTCTGTATCCTTGAGGCATACTTGAGCCAAAATTATATTGAATTTTTTCTTTTAAATCTTTTCCCTTGTTATGCCCTATTATTGCAACTGTATAATCATTTAATTTACCTAAACCTGCAATTATTGATTTATCATCCATTGAAAGCCTATCACCAGATAATTCAACAAAATTTTTAAAAATCCCGTTTATATAATCAATAGTTTGGGGTCTTTTTTCATCTCTTGATAACAAAACAACTTTCCATGCTCTGAGAGCTTCCTTTTCAACAGTCCTATAATTTTCAATTTCTCCAGAAAGCTTTTTCTCAGCTTCATTAAAATGAACGCCTGAATGTTTTTGCAATTTTTTTAGCTTTTCTATTTTAAATAAAGAGCTTATTGCTTCCTTTAAAAAAGTCTTTGGCAATTTTTTTAGCTTTTCTATTTCCATTATTAATACATAATTAATTTAATAATATTAATTTAATAAGAATTAATTTGTTAATAATACACTTAACTAATTTTATATAATTTTTATGCAATTAAATAAATTAAATAATTTTAAAACTAACTTAACTTACAAATAAAGTTAAAAGGTTAACTAACTTTTGTCTAACATCTTTTCTGTTTACAATTAAGTCTATTTGACCATTTTTTAAATTTCTTTCTGCAAGACCAAAATCACTAGGTATGCTTTTTTTTATAGTTTGTTCGACAACTCTTGGTCCTGCAAAACAAAAAAGAGCTCCTGGCTCTGAAATTATAATATCAGCAACAGTTACAAAACTCGCACTTACTCCCCCAGTGGTAGGATTTGTAATTATACAAAAATACGGTATTTTTGCTTCTCTTAACCTATTTACAGCAGATACTGTCTTTGCCATTTGCATTAGTGATATTATTCCTTCCTGCATTCTAGCTCCGCCAGAAGTACTAAAAATTATAAGAGGAATATTATTTTTTATACTGTTTTCTGCTGCCCTCTTAACTCTTTCGCCAACAACACTTCCCATGCTACCCCCAAGGAAGCTAAAGTCCATAACTCCTAACGTAACATTATATCCACCGATTTTTGCATTACCTGTTATTATGGCTTCACTAATACCAGATTTAAACCTTGCTTCTTTTAAACGTTCTTCATATTGTTTAACATCATAAAAGTTTAAAAAATCATAAGAAATTATTTCATCAGCAAATTCTGTAAAGCTGCCCTCATCAACAGTAATTTCAACTCTTCTATGCATATCAATATAATCGTGAAAATTGCAGTAAGGGCAAACATTTAAATTTAAATTAAAATCCTGCTCTTCTATTTCTTTTTTACAGCTTTTACAAATAATATTAGACATTTTAATTGAAATACTACTTAAAATATTATTTAAAATTTTATTTAAAATAATATTTAAATTACTAATTTATTAAAAATTAAATAATTTAATAAAAATTAAAAATATTTATATTTTTTTAAACCCTAAAGTTACATTATGGCCACCAAATCCCATTGAATTTGATAGGGCAAAATTAACTTTTCTTGCAACACTTTTATTAGGCGTAAAATTTAAAGGCCCACATTTTTCATCTGGAACATCTAAATTGATAGTTGGCGGAATTATGTCATTAAAAATTGCTAAAACAGTTGCAATTGCTTCAATTGCCCCAGCAGCACCAAGACAATGTCCATGCATTGACTTAGTTGAACTAACATTTAAATTTTTTATGTGACTTCCAAAACATTTTTGAATTGCAATACTTTCTACTATATCATTTAATGGTGTAGAAGTCCCATGAGCATTAAGATAATCAATTGCTTCAATTTCAACTTCTCCTTCTTCCAGACAATTTTTTATACAGCGAACGACATTTTCACCTGATTCTTCTAAAGCAGTCATGTGATATGCTTCACCACTCATACCATAACCAAATATTTCAGCATAGATTTTTGCACCTCTGTTAACAGCATATTCGTAGTCTTCTAATATTAAGATTCCGGCACCTTCCCCCATAACAAATCCATCTCTATCTTTATCAAATGGTCTAGAAGCTTTTTGTGGTTCATCATTTCTTTTAGACATAGCATTCATATTTGAAAATCCAGCCATGCCTAAAGGTGTTATTGCTGCTTCACTGCCACCTGTAATCATAACTTTTGCCGCTCCTCTTTTAATTACTTCAAACGCATCACCTATGGAATTTGAGCCTGCAGCACATGCAGTAGTAACAGTACTTACAGGTCCTTTAGCCCCGGAAAAGATAGAAGCCTGAGCAGCAGCCATATTACAAATAATCATTGGTATTAAAAAAGGACTTACTCTATCAGCACCTCGTTCTAAAAGCACTTGATGTTGAGCTTCTAATGTTAAAAGTCCTCCAATTCCGCTTCCTATAAATACTCCTACATCATTTTCATTATTGCTATTTATTTTTAAATTTGCATCTTCAAGAGCTAATTTTGTTGCAGCAACAGCAAATTGAGCAAACCTGTCCATCCTTTTTGCAGCTTTAAAATCTATAAAATCTTTAGGATCAAAGTTTTTAATTTGAGCTGCAATTTTAGAGTCATGTTTAGATACATCAAAAGTATCTATTAAGCTAACTCCTGAAGTACCTGCAATTAAATTTTTCCAAAAATCATTAACTCCAATTCCTATTGAAGAAACTACACCCATTCCAGTTACAACTACTCTTTTTTGATGTTTTTTTTGTGTCTTTGTTTCTGTCATAGCAATATTTACTTCTCCTCTCTAATTTTATATTTCTATATTCCCATTCCCCCGTCAACACCTAAAACAATCCCTGTAATATAATCAGAATCAGGACTTGCCAGATATAATACAGCGTTAGCAACATCTTCTGGCATGCCAAGCTTTCCAGAAGGAATAGTATTAATTAGTTTTAGCTTGATATCATCTGATAGTTTTTGCGTCATTTCTGTTTCTATATAACCAGGAGCAACTGCATTTACATTAATGTTTCTACTTGCTAATTCTCTTGCAAGAGATTTAGTAAGGCCAATTAAACCTGCCTTTGAAGAAGAATAATTACATTGACCAGCATTTCCTCTAACGCCAACTATAGAAGATATATTAATAATCTTTCCAAATTTATTTTTAACCATATATTTCACAGCATATTTTGAACAAATAAAGGCACCCACTAAATTAATTTCTATAACTTTCTTAAATTCATCTAAACTCATTCTTAAAATTAGATTATCAGATGTAATACCTGCATTATTTACTAAAATATCAATTCTATGTAAGTTTTTAACTATTTCATTTATAATATTTTCAATTTTATTTTCATCAGTCACACTTGCATTATAAAAAAACACCTTATTTGACCCAAAATTTTCTGTAAACTGCTTAACAGTTTGTAAACCCATTTCTTCATTAACATCAATTATATTTACAATAGAACCCTCTTTTAAAAAAGTTTCTGTTATCTTTTTGCCAATGCCTGATGCACCGCCAGTTACAATAGATATTTTATCTTTAAGCTTCATACATGCTCCTTGCTAATATTTTTTACTAATAAAATTTATTTCCTTTATCTTTTCAATTTCTTCTAAAGAATCAGTATTGAAAATTAAAATATCTTTTTTATTATTAAAATCAAGAATCCTTTTTACCAAACCTGACAATACTTTGCCTGGACCAACTTCAATAAAAGCTTTTACAGCATTTAATTCATTTATTTCATTTATTATACATTCAATGCTTTTTACCCACTTTACAGGACTTACTAGCTGCTCAACAAGCATATCTTTTATTTGATAATTATCAATTTTTTTTAGACAAGTTGAAGAAAAAAAATCATATTTTAATTTATTAAATTTTATATTCTTAGTTTCAAAAAAAACATTAAGTTTTTGTGCTGCATCTCTCATTAACGGGCAATGAGAAGCAACATTAACATTAAGAATTATAGTTTTTTTTGCCTTTATATTTTTAATTTTTTCAATTGCTTCTAAAAGCTCGCTTTTAAACCCGCTTAAAACAATTTGGTTGTATTCATTATAATTAGCGATAAAAACTTTTCCTTCATAGTTTTTTAGTACTGATTCTATAGTTTTATAATCAGAACCAATTACTGCTGCCATTCCCATTTGGGCACCCATTTGGTTTAAATTTTCATTTTTTAACGATTGTTGTGACATTATTTTAGATCGATATGAAACAATCTCAGCACCAGTTTCAAAACCATAAGCTCCACAACTATAAAGGGCACTATAATCACCTAAACTGTGTCCTATAACATATTTTATTGAATTTTGACTTAAACCTATTTCATTAGATAGATAGTCATTTAAAACACAACTTAACGTATAAATTGAGATTTGAGCATATCTTGTATCATTTAACTTTAAGTTATCAGTATTATCAGCATTCCCGCTAATAATATCTAAGAATTTTTCATTAAAAATCTCTTCGGCTGTTTTAAAATACCTTAAATATTTTCTATCATTTATTATAAAATTTTTTAACATTCCAACATATTGAGAACCTTGCCCTGGAAACATAAGTACAATATTTTTACTGTACTGCAATTTTTCCATATCATCTTTTCTTTTATTATTATTTTTCTCTATGCTTAAATTTATACTCTCTCCCATTTAAAACTACCCCACTTACTTTTTCTTTCTAAATTCCTGTTAATTTAATTGAAAGCTAAAAACTTTTGTGTTGATAATATTAAAAAATGAAGCTATTTACCTAAAAATCTCTACCTAAAATTACTTACTTAAATTACTTACTTTAATTACTTACCTAAAATACCTACCTTCAAATTAATTAATAATTTGACAAAAAACTAAGTCTGAACCTGTAAATTTATATAACCTACACTTCTATACCCTAAAACTCTGCTACTGCAAACATTGCTTCTGCGCTACAAGCAATTTTGTCTTCTACCTTAGCAACACCTATTGCCTTTCCAATATTTCTTCTAAAATCTTTAATTTCCACATCAATATATATGTCATCACCAGGTTTTACAACTTTTTTAAATCTAGCTTTATCAATTCCAGCAAAAAGTATATATTTACCCTTATTTTCAGGCAAGCTTAACACCGTAACAGCTCCTGCTTGAGCAATAGCTTCAATCATTAATACACCTGGCATAATTGGATTACCAGGAAAATGCCCTTTAAAATAATACTCATTTTTATTAACATGTTTAATTGCTGAAATTTTCTTACCAGGTATCATTTCTAAAACTTCATCAATTAATAAAAAAGGTTCCCTATGTGGAATTATTTTTTCAATATCTTCTTTTTTTAATATAGCCAACTTATACCCTTTCTTTTATTAAGATTAATAAACTTCTTAAATGCTAATAAAAATTTATTTATATTATTTATATTCGTATTATTTTGTCTTTTTGTTAGACGCAGTGTATTGTTTATAGTTTCAGATTAAAACTATTTAAAATAGCAATTTTTTTTATAATAATCAGTTATCTAAAATAATAAAATTGAAAAATTAATTATTGAGTTCATAATCTTCTGAAATTCCATCACTCTCTTAATAATCAATTGTTTAGGTGATAGCTATAAAAGTATTCTCACTTTCTCTGTTTCTTTTTATTTTTATTTAAATATTTTTTATTGACATTTATATTTAAATCTTTAATCATTTAAAATAAGCAAAAATTTAAATTTTATATGAGAAATTTTTTACAAATAAATAAAATATTAAATAGCCTTTCTACAATTTTTGTTTCAAAAAGCATAATTTATTTTAAAAGTATTTATTCAACCAATGACTTTGCAATAAATTTAGTTGATTTTCAACAAAATTTTGAAATTAATAAAACAATAAATCATAAAATTTTAGATACAAAGCAAAGCTTAAATAATGGTACTGTTATAATTGCAGAAAAACAAACAAAAGGAAAAGGAAGGCTTGGAAGAACATGGTTTTCACCACCTGGCGGTCTCTGGTTTACAATTATATTAAACATAACTCAAAATATAAAAAAATTCAAAAAAGACAAAGTTTATAATAAAAGCAGTGAAAATACTAACTACATCAATCTAAGCTACAAACTAGCTTCCAAGTTGACAATACTTACAGCATCTGCTTTGCTGTCAGCTTTAAATAATTATTTAACTTTATATGACAATTTAAACAACATAAAAGCTAAAGAAAACAATCAAAATAAATTTTTTATTAAATGGCCAAATGATATATACTTTTCTGGGAAAAAACTTGCTGGCATTTTACTAGAATCAGTAAAATTTAAAAATAATTTATATTTATTTATTGGAATTGGAATAAATGTTAATAATAAGATTACAACAAGCAAAAAAATTAACCAAATAACCACTAACGAAATTAATCAAGAAATAAATGCTATAAGTTTAGCTGAAATTTATAATACAAAAATAGATAGAGAAGTATTATTTGCTGAAATTATAAATGATTTTGAAAATAAATATATCTACTATATTCAAACAAATGATTTTAACTTTATATTCAGTCAAATTAAAGAATTTATAAAGTTATATTAGTAAAATTATATTAAAACATCTAAAATTTTATGGTAATGAAATAAACCATACTTGCACCTAAAGTTTTATATTAGAACTATCACAAAATTTTAGATTCGAATTTTAGATGCTTTATAAAATCATAAATTTCTTATAAACCTATTTTTCTTAATAACTTCAATTATATATTCAATTGCTTCTTGTGGGGTGTCTACAACTTTATATAAATCTTTATCTTCATTGCTAATAGTACAGAATTTCTCTAAAAGACACTCATCAATCCATTGGTATAAATCTTGCCAATATTCTTTGCCAAATAATGCTATTGGGAAATGCTCAATTTTTCCAGTTTGTGCTAGCGTTAATGCTTCAAACAGCTCATCAAGAGTACCAAATCCTCCAGGAAAAATTACATAACCAACAGAATATTTCACAAAAACCATTTTTCTAACAAAAAAATAACTGAACTGAAGTGATATATTTTGATATTTATTTGGAGACTGTTCCATAGGAATATCAATATTGCACCCAATGGACAATCCTCCAGCTTCATAAGCCCCTTTATTTGCAGCTTCCATTATTCCTGGTCCACCGCCAGTTATTACACCTAATCCTTTTTGTACTATTAATTTAGCAGTTTCTTCAGCAGCTTTATAATATTTATCTGTTTGGTTGATTCTAGCTGAACCAAAAATAGTAATGCAAGGACCAACACCAGCTAATGTATCAAATCCCTTTACAAACTCACTTTGAATTTTGAGAACACGCCAAGGATCAGTGTGAACAAATCTTGGTTTTCTTGTTTTGGAAGGACTTAAGAGTTCTTTATCTTCGTTTTTTCTATAAAATCTCTTTTTCATTTAAATTTTTAAATGCACTTTTTACAAATACCCTCAAAAATAATTCTGACACCCTTAGGCTTATAATTTTTAACTATTAACTCAGGAATACTATAATTAAAATCAACTTCTTCAATATCATAGATAGAACTGCATTTTGTACAAATAAAATGATAATGATTTTCTGTATTTCCTTCATATCTTCTTGAACTGCTTATCCCCTCAACAACACTTGCTAAACCAAGCTCATAAAAAGTCATTAGAGTTCTATAAACAGTATCAAAAGAAACATCTGGCAGCCTGTCTTTTACTTTCTTATACAAAATATCTACACTAGGATGGTCTTTTGAGTTAATTAACTCTTCGTATATAATGGTTCTTTGGGGAGTGACCTTTAAACCACTTTTTCTACAAATTTGCTTAAACTGACTTAATAATTTCTCTTTTTTATTTTCCATAATTATTATTGCTACTCTTTATTATATAAATAATTATAAAATAGTAATAAATAATTAATTTAATGAATTTCAAATTTTTATTTAAAAATCATTTTAAATAATAACAGATAAAAAAAATTTGTAAAATAAACTTTTTATCATGTGGGGAAAAGCTAGTGAGTTCTTAAAATAAGAAGCAATTATGTTTTTTAGTTGATGAAGTTTACTATACTTCAATTTGATTATCATTGAAATTAATTACCACTTAAGTTAATTACCCCTCAAGTTGATTTTCCCTCAAGTTGTTTATCCCTCATTGCTAAATTAAACTCTTATTATTCTTAATTCTCTTTATAAGTTTTGGGATTATTTCAAATAAATCACCTACAATACCAAAATTTGCAACTTTGAATATTGGCGCTTCAGGATCTTTATTAATTGCTATTATAATATCTGATGTTTGCATTCCTGCTAGATGTTGTATTGCACCAGATATTCCACATGCAATGTAAACTTTTGGGTTCACAGTCTTTCCTGTTTGACCAACCTGATGTGGATATGAAATCCAATTAGAGTCTACTGCTGCTCTTGATGCACCAACAACTCCCCCTAATAAATCTGCTAATTCTTTTAACATTTCAAAATTCTCAGCACATCCAATACCTCTACCACCTGAAACAATAACATCATAATCTGTTAAATTGATACTTTTACCTGTTTCTTTTTCAATAGAAATTAAGTTATATTTAGATTTGAAATTTGCACTATTAATATTTAAAATTTCTATTTTTTCTGTTAAAGAATTATTTATTTTATTTTTTTGAAAGCTTTCAGATGACAAATTATCAATTACTTTTTTTCCCATTACGTGCGGTCTTACTGTTGCCATTTGAGGCCTTGAATTTCTAGTTATTATTGTTGCAAGAATATTTCCGCCAAAAGTTGGCCTGGTCTGCAAAAGTATCTTTTTTTCACTATCAATTGTTAAGCCAGTACAATCAGCAGTTAATCCTGTTTTTAAAATTGCTGCAATTTTTGGCATTAAGCTTCTTCCAAAACTTGTAGCTCCTCCTAAGAAAATATCAGGTTTTTGTTTTTGAATAATTTGTACTATAACTTTTGAGTATATATCATCTAAGTTATGCTTAAAAACTTCGTCATCTACCATAAATAATTTATCTACACCATATTTTAAAATTTCATCAGTACATTTTTTAATATTAAATCCAACTATTACTCCATATAATTTGGTATTTAGTTGACTTGCAAGCTCTCTACCTTTACTTAAAAGCTCAAAGCTAACTTCAGCTACTTTTGATTCATTTTGCTCAATAAAGACCATTACACCTTTGTACTCAGAAAAATCCTTTTTGGCACTGGCTAGTCCTTTAATTTCTATTGATTTAAACTTACATGCTTCAACACATGCACCACAAAAAGCACAATTTTGATTTATTACTGCCTTTGAATCTATAATTTCAATAGCGTCATATAAACAAACGCCCTTGCATATTGAACAACCTGTACATGTAGATTTATTAACAGCTATTTCCAATTACATAAATCCTTTCTTCATTATTTATTAATTAACTATAGTGACAGTAGTCACTAGGTTTATTAATATTAATTTACCCGTTTAATAAATCATTTATTAAATTAATTACCCATTTATTAAATTATTTTTAAGTCTTTTAAATTTTTGTATAGCTCTTCAACTTGTTCATCAGGACTACCTTCTATGATCTTAGTTTCATGAACATGTTGAGGAGTAAATATCTTTATTACTTGTGTATATGAGCCTTCAAGGCCTACTAGGTCTGGGCTAATTTCAATTTCTGATATTCCCCAAACAGGTATTTTTTCATTTTTAGCCTTTAATTTTCCTCTAAGTGAGGGCACTCTTGGAACATTAATATCCTTTCCTACAGAAAATGCTACTGGAAGCCTTAACTCAAAAGTTTCGTATCTGTCATCCATTAATCTTTTTATTATAATTTTATTTTTAGTTATTTCATTTATAGAGCTTGCATATCCAATAAAAGGAATATTTAACATATGTGCAAGCTCAGGTCCTACTTGGCCAGTATCACCATCAAGAGTTTGCTTTCCTAAAATAATTATTTTCCAATTTTCAATTTTTTCAATTGCGCTTTTTAAAGTTAATGATGTTGCCCAAGTATCTGCTCCTGCAAAAGCCCTATCAGAAAGTAAAATAGCTTTATCAATACCTAAAGAAATTGCTTCTCTTAAAATTGACTCGGCTTGAGGAGGTCCCATTGAAATTGCAATTACTTCTATTTCTTCATTTATTTTTTCATCATGTAGGAGTCTTTCTTTTAATCTTACCCCTTCTTCAATAGCATATGTATCAAAAGGATTAATAACTGTCTCAACCCCTTCTCTAATTAAGGTATTAGTTTGCGGATTAATTTTTATTTCAGTGGTTCCTGGAACTTGTTTAACACAAACAATTATTCTAAAAATTTTCTACCTCCATCTTGTTTAAAACATTTTTTTATTTTTAAGTACCTCTTTTAATTTAAGCATCCCTTTTAATTTAATTTAAGCGCCCCTTTTAATTAACTCAAGAGCTATTATGTTTCTTTGAATTTGGTTTGTTCCTTCATAGATTTGAGTAATTTTAGCATCTCTCATCATTTTTTCAACAGGATAATCTTTCATATATCCGTAACCGCCTAAAATTTGAATTGCATCTATAGTTACCTTCATTGCAACATCTGATGCAAAAAGCTTAGACATTGCAGATAATTTTGCTACATTTTTCTCACCACTGTCTATAACCTTAGCTGTATGATAAACAAGAGCTCTAGCTGCCTCAATTTGAGTTGCCATATCAGCCAACATGTGCTGAATTGCTTGAAAAGATGATATTAATACTCCAAATTGCTTTCTAACTTTTGAATATTCAAGTGCTACCTCTAAAGCTGCTTGTGCGACTCCAACTGCTTGTGCTCCCACTGCTGGTCTGGATTGATCAAAAGTTTTCATAGCTATAATAAAGCCCATTCCTTCAGACCCAAGCAAATTTTCTTTTGGAATTTTGCAGTCTGTAAATATTAATTCCCTTGTTGCAGAAGCTCTTATTCCAAGTTTATCTTCTTTTTTACCAAATTCAAACCCTGGGGTGCCTTTTTCTACAATAAAAGCACTTACACCTCTAGCACCTCGGTTAGGATCTGTAACAGCAAATACTGTGTATATGTCTGCTTCACCACCATTTGTTATCCACTGTTTAGTTCCATTTAATATATAGTAATTGCCGTCCTTTACAGCTCTGGTTCTAATTGAACCTGCATCACTTCCTGCTTCAGGTTCAGTCAAGCCAAAAGCAGCAAGCTTTTCCCCAGATGCAAGCTGTGGAAGATATTTTTGCTTTTGTTCTTCTGTTCCCATAATTATTATTGGAATAAAACCTAACCCGCTAGCCGCATAAGTAGTAGCTACACTTAAATCTCCTCTGCTTAACTCTTCAGTAGCTAAACATACTTCAAAAATTCCACTCCCCATACCACCATATTTTTCAGGAACAAAAAGCCTAAAAAGATCACTTTTACCAATTTCTTTTATAATCTCCCATGGGAAAATTCCTTTCTCATCAAGTTCTGCTCTAACTGGTATTATTCTCTCTTCTACAATCTGCCTACAGATATCAACTATCATCTGCTGCTCTTCAGTTAAAAAATAATGCATTTTTATCCTCCATTATCTTGCAAAAAAATTTTTATCTTCTAAAAATTTTTATCTTTTATATTTATATTTATTTATAATTAAAAAAGACGCATTCAAAAACTCATAGTTTCATAATCTTTTCTTATTTTTAATATTTAATATAACATGCTAATGCTAAAAACTTAAAAAATTTTCATATATATACAAACATATAAACAAACATAAACTACATGAAACTAAAATAACTTTAATACGTCTTACTTTATTGCATCTTTAAAGACAAAATTATTTGAATTTAGTTATTATTTAATTGAAAATAATAGAAAAATTATTAAAAATTATTAAAAATTATTAAATTTAAAAAAATCATAAAACTAGTTTCTGGAAAGGGTATCTAGAAAGGGTATAGTAAATAGAAATGTTTAAAATGTTTAAAAATTTTCAACTTTCTTTGTTTGTAAATCAAACAATTGCAAAACAAAAAATTTTACTTTATAAACTCTTTTTAAAATTATTATTTTCTATAATATTTTCATTTTTAATGTGGGTATCTGCTGAATCATTTTTTTATCTTCCGTTTACTCCTGTACCAATAACTATGCAAGTTTTTACAGTTCTTTTATCAGCAATTCTTTTAGGAAAAAACTGGGCTTTTTTCTCTCAATGTTTCTATATTTCAATGGGATTTTATGGATTGCCTGTTTTTGCCGGCTTTAAGAATGCTTATACAGCAATACCTGGACCAACAGGTGGGTATATCATTGGATTTTTATTATCTGCATATATAACTGGAATGTTGTTTGAAAAAAGTAAAAATAATAAAAATTTTAACTTAAATTTAAATAATCAACCTTCATATAAACTAAATCAAATTAACAAAACAGATTTCTTAAAGAATGAAAAAATATATTTATTTTTTTGCTGCTTTGCTGGTTTGATGGTTATATACATAACTGGATATTTGCATTTATTTTTATATTTTTATAATTCAGGAAAATTTTTTGATATAATTGACCTCTTAATAAAAACTTTTAAACTTGGGGTTTACCCTTTTATAATTTTTGACCTAATTAAAATTTTATTTATAACAAGCATTTATAAAACATTAAAACTTAGATATTAGAAAAATGGAAAAAATACAAGTAATAGATATAACAATAAGGGATATTTTTCAAAGCGTAGAGCCTAAATTTATAAATAAAAAAATACTAAACAGAATAATAGAACAGCTTTGTAAAATTCAATTTGATTTTTTTGAAGTGCTTGGTGGCTCTTCGTTTGAAAAAATGATTGAAAGTTCTACAGGATTAACACCTTTTGAGATTATTTATGAAATAAAAAATAAAAACCCTCAGCTTAGACTTCAGGCTTTAATTGGAGCTAAAAATCTTGTGGGTTTAGAAGTATATCCTAATAATGTAATTAAAAAATTTATAAAAAAATGCTGTCAAAACGGAATTGAGAAATTTAAAGTTTATGATTCTTTAAATGACATTGAAAACTTTAAATATACTGTATCAGAAATAATTGAAAACGGTGCAAAGTGTCAAGGGACATTAATTTATGATGATTTAGAACCTAATGAGTTTTATATTTCTCAAATTGACAAGCTTTTATCCATTGGCTGTTCAAGTATATGTATTAAAGATGTTGAATCAACACTAACACCAGTAAATGCATATAGATTATTTAAAGACTTAACGAGCTATTTTAGCAATGAATTTTATTTAAGCGCATATAATTTAAGAGGCATGCAGGTAATTAATTATTACAATGCATGCATGGGTGGTGCTTCTGGAATAGATATTAGTTTTATTCCATCTTCTTATAATGATTTAAGTCCTACGATTTTCCCATTTTTACTTAGTATTAAAAATACTGATTACTACACTGAAATTGAATATGCAAAATTACTTGAAGTTTTCCAGTGGATAAAAACCAATCTCTATCCTTTGATAAAAAATGAATTACTATATTCAAGATTTATTTACAGCAATAAAAACCAAAACTTACTGCCTAAATGGTTGTTGTCAAACATAAATAAACAATTAGAAGAAATTGGTGAAAGCAGCAAAATTGATATTGTTCTTGATGAAGTGCTAAAAATAAAAAATGAAATTGGAAACCCATCATTAGCAACACCAATTGGTCAGATAATTGGCAGCCAAGCAATTTTAAATACAATAATTTCTGATAAAAGATGGGAAATTACTAATGATGAGATTAAAAAATTAATTTCTGGATATTACGGCAAGCTCCCAAGGGAAATTAATTCTCAAATTTTACAAGAACAATTATTTTCAACACAAGTACAATTTGAAACCCAAAATAATATATTCGAACAATGCAAGGAAGAGTTAAAAGATTTGTCTGAAAAAGATGAAGATATATTATGTTATGTTTTCTTTCCAGAAAAAACATTAAAATTTTTAAAAAGAAAAAGATATGAATATGCAGCTGATATAATAGATAACAAAAAACAATTTTTTTTCCAACATGAGCAACAAGAAATGCCTGTTCCTTCATTTTTAGATAACAGCAAAGCTGCAAAATTAAAAGATATTGACCTTCAAAAGTTAAGAGATATAACTAATCTTGTTGAAACAAGTAATATAGATGAAATCAAACTTGAAATTGACGGAATAAAAATTGAAATTAATAAAAAATCTCTGCAACAAAAATCTTATTCAGTAAAAGAAAAACAAGATAAAAGCATAAAATCAAAAAATATTTTAGATAAAGATTTAGGTTATGAAAAAGAAAATACTTTAAACTCACCAAAGACAGAATATGAATTTGAAGACATTAATAAAGATAAAAAAATAGTTGAAATAAAATCACCAATAGTTGGTGTATTTTACAGTTCACCTAGCCCAGGAGCTGAACCTTTTGTTGTAGTTGGTTCTAAAGTAAAAAAAGGTGATACCCTTTGTATTATTGAAGCAATGAAATTAATGAACAAAATTAATTCCGATTACGATGGAACAATTTCTGAAATATTAGTAAAAAATGAAGATGCAGTGGAGTACGACCAAACGCTTATGAAAATTATAATTGAATAAAAAAATTACAATAAAAATATTTCAATATAAGTGTTTCAATATAAATATTTCAATATTTCAAAATAAATATTTTAATAAAAGACATTTCATTAAAAATAATATTTAAATATGTTTAAAAGAATTTTAATTGCAAATAGAGGAGAAATTGCTGTTCGAATAATAAGAGCATGTAAAGAACTCGGCATTGAAACTGTTGCTGTTTTTTCAACTGCTGATAAAGATGCAATGCACGTAAAACTTGCAGATTTAAAAGTATGCATTGGACCACCACCAGCTGCAAAGAGTTACTTAAATATAGAAAGCATACTTAGTGCAGCAATCTTAAAAAAATGTGATGCAATACATCCAGGATATGGTTTTTTGGCAGAAAATCCAGAATTTGAAAAAATTTGTAATCAAAATAATATAAAATTTATTGGTCCTCCAGCAGATGTAATTTCTCTTTCTGGTAATAAAAGCAAAGCAATTGAAGTAATGAATCAAAATAAAATTCCAATAATTCCAGGCTCAAATGGAAATATAAAAAATATTAAAGATGCTCTCATTATTGCAAAGAAAATTGGATATCCTGTAATTTTAAAAGCATCCTTTGGTGGTGGTGGTAAAGGAATGAGAATTTGTAATAATCCAAAAGAGCTTGAATCATTATATCAAATATCAAAATCTGAAAGTCTTTCAAGTTTTGGTGCTGACCATGTTTATATTGAAAAATATATTATTAGACCAAGACATGTTGAAGTTCAAATAGTTGCTGATAATTATGGAAATATATTCTGTGTGGGCCAAAGGGAATGCTCTATTCAGCGACGACACCAGAAGCTAATAGAAGAAGCACCACCAATTAATGTTTCTTTTAAAACTCTTAGATTAATTAAAGAATTTGCTATTAGAGCTGCAGAATCTATTGGATACAAAAACTTAGGAACAATTGAATTCTTAGTTGATAAAAATGAAAACTTTTATTTCATTGAAATTAATTCAAGAATTCAGGTAGAACATCCAGTTACTGAAATAACTACTGGCTTAGATTTAATAAAATTTCAAATATTAATAGCAGCTGGAGAAAAATTAACAAATCTATCCAATGAAATAAAACCATTTGGCTCTGCAATTGAATTTAGAATTAATGCTGAAGATCCTGATGATAACTTTAAACCAAGTCCTGGTAAAATATCTGAATGTATTTTTCCAGGCGGACCAGGAATAAGAGTTGATACACATATTTATAAAGACTATATAGTACCACCTTATTATGACTCATTACTTGCTAAACTAATCATTTGGGGTTGTTCAAGAATTGAAGCAATAAATCGTGCTAAAAGAGCACTAGATGAATTTAAGATTGAAGGTATTAAAACAACTATTCCTTTTTATAAAAAATTAATAAAAAACCAAAATTTTATTCAAGGAAATTTACATACCCATTTCATAGAAGAAGAATTTGGTGTATAATTTATTAATTTAATATTTAAAATCAAGTAATAACAAAATAATTACAACATCAATAATAATAATTAATAAAAATTAGCAATAGTAAAATAATAACTAATAAAAAAATAATAAATTTAATATAATTAGGAATAGGAGAATTTATGACTACAACTATAAAAATACCTGTATTTAATCCTAAACCAAAAAAATTCTGGCATTTAAGAGGTATTTATAAACCCCTGTTTTTTTTCGAAGAATTATTAAAAAAAATAATGTTTGACTGTAGATCTTGTGGACAATGTATACTTTCAACAACAGGGTTTGTTTGCCCAATGAGATGTCCTAAAACACTTAGAAATGGTCCATGTGGTGGTTCTTTTGATGGTAATTGTGAGGTAGATAATAAAAAAAAGTGTGTTTGGGTTGAAATTTATGATAATGCAGCTGATCTTGACAGAGTAAATATGTTAAAAAAATTCCAGCCTCCTATTGATCATAGACTTGAAGATACTTCTGCAGTAGTTAACTGGATTGATGGCAGAATTGAAGGAATGCATGTAGCATTAAAAGAAAATGGCCCGGCATTAATTCAATATATAAATATTGCAATTCACTTAATTGTTTATAGAATTAAAAAATTCTTTAATGCTCCAAAATTCTGGCAAAAAAAAGAGTCACATTACATAAATGCTTAATAAATGGTAACTGGGTAAATGCTTAAATAAATTTAATAAAAGGTCGTTATTGCTTAATTTATCATTTAGTAGAGATAATTTCAAATTAATTAATATAGTTTTAGATTAATAAAAATAGTTTTAGGTTAATTAAATATAATCTAAGGATAATTATATATATTAACTAGATATCCTTCTTCATCTCTTAAATAAAGGGTGTCAAAGTCATTGTTCCAAATTGGTTTTGCACTATTCCAATAAAATTTATTATTTTTATCTTTGCCAAATCCAGTATATAAAATTAAATATTGACCACTTTTTAAAATATATTTCCTTTTAAATTCATATATATTTATAGAACTATCTTTAACTGTCCATTTTTTTATATTAATATCATAATTTAAATTATTTTTTATAACTACATACTCATCATTTAAATTTTTGTTGTCATTACCACTTGCATCAAAATGAACATATATTGAAATATTATCAAAATTACTGGAATCATTATAATTATTAGAATTATTGCAATTAGTTGTGCTGTTAAAATTGTCATCAGAGTTTTCAGTATTATTTAAGTTTTTATTTACGCCATAATTTAATACGCTATAATTTGAGTATTTTGAAATTTTCCAAAGCCCGACCTGTTTTTCCCTTGCATATCTTTCAGCTTCCAAAAAAAGATTATTATATTTTAAATCTGGAGGCATTGTAAAAACATTAGCAAAACCTCTTTTTACCATTTCTAGATTAACAAAAGTTGAATTTATATAAACATACCTTAAATACCTACCATAAACATCTTTTTCGCTAACATCCTTCTCAAGATAAATATATTCACCCTCTATAATTGTTTTTAAAGCGTCTTTTGCTTCATCATAAAAAAATCTATCAACTTCGGGTGCATTAATACCAAGCAGTCTGATTATAAATTTATCTTCTACTAAAATAGTATCACCATCAAAAATTTTAGTGACTAGATATTTGTCGTCTTTACTAATATTGTCATTTATATCGATATTTTTTGCACTTTCTTCTAAGTTTAAGTTTTTTTTATCTTCTTCTGTTGTAATAAAATCAGACTGATAAAACAATCCGCAAGAAGCTAATAAAATAATTGAAAAAATTGAAAATAAAGATAAAAAAGAAGTGAACAAAACAGTACTAAAATTTATTCTGTCATCTTTAATTTTTTTATTGCAATACTTACTTGACATTAGTAAGAAAATTTTTCTTTTGGATACTCATACTATATAAAACAATCCCACTTGCAACAGCTACATTTAACGACTGAATTGAACTAGCTAAATCTATTTTTATTAAAAAATCACAATTTTTTTTCACAATTTGACTTATACCTTTATATTCACTCCCAAATATAACAGCTGCAGGAAAACTGTAATTAATGCTATCAATAAAATTAATATTTTTATCATTTTCCAAGGTAGTTCCATAAATCCAAAAACCTTTTGTTTTTAAATATTGGATTGTTTTAGCTAGATTAATTACTCTATAAATTTTTACTTCTTCTAACGCTCCAGAAGATATTTTACTAATTCTTCTATTTACATTAACACTTCTATCTTTGGTAATTATTACTCCACTTACGCTAAAAGCCGCACAATTTCTAAGAATTGAACCAAAATTACCAACATCTGTTACTCCATCTAAAATAACAAAAATACTATCCTTATTGCTGTCTTTTTTACTTGTAAGTTTGCCTATATCAATTTCTAGATTAGAGTAATTGTAATTTGATACTTCAGCTATAACACCTTGGCTTGAAATAAACTCTTTTTCAAGATTTAATTTAGCAAATAAAATTTTATCATCAAATGAATAACCAAGACGATATTCTGGACGATATTCTAGTTCTAATAAATTATAGAAATATTTTTTTGAAACTATCTCTACAGGTATTGACTTAATTTCACATAAAGAATTTATTTCTATTATTCTTTTTGAATTGCTTTTATTTTCTAAGATATAAACTTTATATATTTTCCTATTGCCTGCATTAATATTAAGAAGAGATATCACAGAGTTTATTCCGTATATATATTCATTTAAAGGAGCTTTCTTCTTTTTACTATTGTTATCTTTACTGCTATCAGCACTAATTATTGATTTACTAATTCTCTTTTCCAAATGGTGCCTTCTTTTCTATCTTCAAGAATTATCCCATAAGAGGAAAGTTTATTTCTTATTTCATCAGCTTTCTTAAAGTTTTTCTGTTTTCTTGCTAAATCTCTCTGTTTAATTAATTCTTTTATTTCAGCATCATCCAGCCATTTGCCTAAATCTTTGCCTATATCTTTGATTTTGTCTTTGCTTATATCTTTTTTACCAGAAATTTCAAATAATTTTAATTCCTTTTCTAAATTAAAACTAAAAACTTTAGTATAGTTAATAAAAATATCATACACAATAACTAAACTTTCAGTTTTTATTAAATTTATATTAAAATCAGGGCTTTGAATAATTGTATTTAACTTTTTTATAAAATTAAACAGTTCTCCAATTGCCCTCGCTGAATTAAAATCATCATCCATAGACTTTTTAAATTCTTGTTTAAATTGTTTAATATATAAAAATATTTTTTTATCATCATCACTAAGATTTTCATAAAATTCTTTGTCCTCTATTAAAATGTCCACATTAGAATTAGAATTATAATTAGAATTAGAACTATAACTAGAACTAGAATTAGAATTAGAATAGTTGCTTTGTGTACTGCTGTCTTTTTTAACAGATTTAATTAAAAAAATTAAATTTCTTAAAAAATTTAACAATTTCTCTATTGCTTTTTTTGCTTCTTCGAGTTTTTCAATGCTAAATTCCAGAGGACTTCTATAATGAGTTGAGAGGATATACATTTTTATTATATTTGGTGAATATTTATTTAATAAATTTCTTAAAATCCACTCTTCTTTTAAACCTTTTGACTTAGACATCTTTTCTTCTTTTACTTCAATCATACCATTATGCATCCAATACCTGACAAAATCTCCTTTTTCCGGAAAAGCTGCTTCTGATTGAGCGATTTCATTCTCATGATGAGGAAAAACTAAATCAATTCCACCCCCATGTATATCCAATCCATAATCTAAATATTTTATTGACATTGCACTGCATTCAATATGCCAACCAGGCCTTCCCTTTCCCCAAGGACTATCCCAGCTTGGTTCTCCTGGCTTAGCGCTTTTCCATAAAGTGAAATCAACTTTATTTCGTTTTGAAAATGACTCCTCTTCTGAAGAAAGCATTTCATTGATATCCTGCCCTGATAACTTACCGTAATTCTTAAATTTTGACACATCAAAATAAACATCTCCCCCAGCTACATATGCAAAACCATTTTGTATTATCTTTTCAATAACTAAAATAATATCAGGAATCATTTCACTTGCTTTAGGCATAAAGTAAAAATTATTTATTTCTAAATTTTTTAAATCTTCTAAAAAAGCCTTAGTATATCTTTCAGTAATTACACTAAAGTGAACTCCTTCTTCATTAGCCTTTTTAATTATTTTATCTTCAATATCAGTAATATTTTGAACAAATTTAACTTTATAACCTAAAAATTCAAGATAATTTCTAACCATGTTAAACACTATTATTGGCCTAGCATTACCAACTGAAATATAATTATAAACAGTTGGTCCACATACATACATTTTTACTTCATCTTTATTGGTAGGAATAAATTCCTGTTTTTTTCGAGTTAAAGTATTATAGATAACTAAGCTCAATTTATCACCTTATTTACATCAAACTTATATAAATAAAAATATTTTAAATATGTAATTACAAAAACTAAAAACTATTTATAATATAATTATTTTTTACTTTCAGTGTTTTCTAATTGCTTTTTTATAGCAGCTATTTCTTTTTCTAAATTTTCTATTTTTTGTTTGTAACTTTTAAGCATTTCATTAACAGGGTCAGGCAAACGCATTCTATGATATTCATCAGATAAAACTTTTTCACCTTTTATTTTTACTATTCTTCCCGGCACACCGACAACTGTACAGTCATCAGGAACCGAATTAATTACAACTGCACCTGCTCCAATAATTACATTATTGCCTATTGTAATTGAACCTAAAACTTTTGCACCTGCAGAAATAACTACATTATTCCCAATAGTTGGGTGTCTTTTACCTCTTTCTTTTCCCGTTCCACCAAGCGTAACACCTTGATAAATTGTTACGTTATCTCCTATTATACTTGTTTCACCTATTACAACACCCATTCCATGGTCTATAAATATATTTTTCCCAATTTTTGCTCCAGGATGAATCTCAATGCCTGTAAAAAATTTACTTACTTGAGATATCCACCTAGGTAAAAAAGGCACTTTTCTTTCCCATAGCCAGTGAGCAATTCTATGACTAAGTATTGCATGAACACCTGAATATGTGAGAATAATTTCAGCTGTACTAATAGCAGCAGGATCCCTTTCCTTAGCAGCTGCTACCAACTCTTTGATGTCTGCTATTAAACCCATATTTTTACCTAAAATTTAAATATTTTTAACCATTAAATAATTAATTACTTTATCAAGTCTGTTTAAGCATTCATCAATGCCAAGCACATACATGACTTTTGGTATTTCAGGACCATGAGCTTTTCCAATTAATGCTGACCTAATAGGCATGTAAAAATTTTTGCCTTTTATATTTTTTTCATATAATTGATTTGATGTATGAGAAAGAATTTGTTTAAAAAAATCTTCTTTTGCTTCTAAATATAAATCTTCTTTGCTTTTCTTATTTCCAAAAATTTCATTAGTTAAACTTAACATAATATCACGAATTTTTATAATTACTTCTCTTGAATTTTTATCTTTAATAATTTCTAATGCCTCATCGTCAAAGTCTTTTAAATTATAATCAAAGTAAACTTTAATATAATCTGGAAATTCCTTAAGTGTTTTTAATTTTTCTTTATAAACATTTAAACATCTATTAATCTTTTCTTTGTTAATATCACTATTTAAATCAAAATTCTTAAAAAAACTGTTGCTTTTAATAAAAATATAAAGCTCTTCTAAGAGCTCTTTATTACTTCTATTTCTTATATGGTGACTATTAACCCAATTTAATTTTTCAATATCAAAAATAGCAGGGTTTTTAGAAATATCTTTTATGTTAAAATCATTTATAACATTTTTCAATAAAAAAATTTCCTCTTTAGGTGACCAAGATAAAAGTGCTAAATAATTTACCATTGCTTCACTTAAATAACCTTCCTCTCTAAATTCACTAATTGTTTTTGCACCATGCCTCTTTGAAAGTTTTTTTCCATCCTTTCCTAAAATCATAGATAAATGAGCAAATTCAGGTATACTAAAACCAAGACTTTTAAAAATCATTATTTGTCTTGCAGTATTAGTAATATGGTCTTCACCCCTTAAAACATGTGTTATTTTCATTTCCCAGTCATCAACAACAACTGCAAAATTATATGAAGGGGTTCCATCAGACTTTAAGATAACAAAATCTCCAAAAACATCTGAATTAAATTTAATAATTCCCCGCACAATATCATTAAAAATTATTTCTCCTTCTAATATTTTAAATCTAATTGCATAAGGTTTATTTGCTTTTAAATTATTTTCTATTTCTTCTTTGGACAAATTTCTACATTTATTGTCATATTTTGACGGCTTGCCTTCTAAATATTGTTTTTCCTTCAACTCCTCTAATCTTTCGTTGCTGCAAAAGCAAAAATAAGCTTTTTCTTTTTTTACAAGTTCTTCAGCATACTTTTTGTATATATCAATTCTTTCGCTTTGCCTGTAAAACTCATCCCAGGTAATACCAAGCCAATTTAAATCTTGAATTATTGACTCCTCGAAAATTTTTTTTGACCTTTGAATATCTGTATCTTCAATTCTAAGTATTAACTTTCCGCCCATACTTTTTGCTGCAAGCCAGTTAAATAAGGCTGTTCTAGCTGTGCCAATATGTAGTCCACCTGTTGGAGATGGGGCAAACCTAAAACGAATATCTTTTACGCTGCTGTTAGTATCTAAATATGTACCATTTTTATTATTCATATCTGATGCATTATTTCATATCTGATGTATTATAATACAATTAGTATCATTTAATATTTTTCCAAACATCTAAATATAATTAATATAATTAAATTAAATTAAATTAAATTAAATATAATTTAATGTTGTTTTAAATATTATAATTATTATTTATATAATTATTATAAAATTTTAATCTATCAAAGCTATGCTTTCTGCAGCAATTCCTTCTTCTCTACCACAAAAACCAAGTTTTTCTGTTGTAGTTGCTTTTATATTTATTTTATCTTCACTAATTTCTAAAACTTGTGCTATATTTTTTTTCATTAATTTTGAATAGTTTGAAATTTTAGGTTTTTCTAAAATTAAAACGCAGTCAATATTTATAATTCTATATCCTGCATTTAAAATCATTTCTTTTACAATGGACAATAGCTTTAAGCTGGATATATTTTTATATTTCATATCTGTATCTGGAAAATGAACTCCTATATCATCTAATCCAGCTGCACCAAGCAATGCATCCATAATTGAATGAACTAAAACATCTGCATCTGAATGTCCTTCAAGTCCTTGATAGTGCTGAATTTCAACTCCTCCAAGTATTAACTTTCTATCTTTTTTAAATGAATGAACATCATACCCAATTCCAACACGCATTTTATATCCTTAATTTAAAGTTTTAAATTTTAATTATAAACAGTCTAATCATAATCATCATAAATATAAATATAAATATAAATAAAATAGTTTAAGCTATCTAAAATTTTAATGTTTTTAAATACTTTTGATATTAAAATTTAATGCTTAAATACTGCCATTTTTTTTCATTATTAGTTCTGCTAAAAACAAGTCTGTTGGGGTTGTAATTTTTATATTTTCATGATGACCAATTAAAACTTTTACCTTCCAGCCTGCTCTCTCAACTAAACTTGCATCATCAGTACCAATAAAATTATCAGTAAAAGCTTTCTTATATGAATCAAAAAGTTCATTATAAAAAAAAGTCTGAGGAGTTTGAGCCATACAAACAAGGTTTCTTGTAATCGTGTATTCTATATTATTATCATTATCTATTTTTTTTACTGTTTCATAAGCTGGAGCAGCAAGTATGACACCTTTAACCTTACTATCAACTATATTGCATTCTAAAAGATAGTCAATTATATTGCTTATATCCTCTGGAGTAATTAATGGTCGTACACCATCATGAACTGAAACAATTTTGCAGTCTTTAGACACTACTTTTAGCGCATTAAAAACAGATTCCTGCCTTACATCACCACCAGTTATCAATTTTTTTACTTTAGTAAATTTATATTTCTTTACTATTTCATCTTCACAATATTGCTCGTAATTTTTTGGTATAACTACATAAATTTCATCTATTTTTTCACAATCTTGAAATGATTTCAAAGTATGAGCAAGGATTGGTTTACCATAAATATGAATAAACTGCTTGCTAATATTACTTTGTAATCTTGTTCCTTTACCAGCTGCTGTGATTATTGCTGAAATCATTTAAAGTCCAGAAAAAATAATAAAATTCAGTAGCAAATTTTAAATGAAAAAAGATTTTTTTTAAAGATTTAATTTTTGAGAAATACCGCCTCTATATGAGTAGGGTTCATTAAAAAGATAATACTCTGAGAATTTTTTTAGCCTATCATGAAGCAAACTAGCTTTTACTTTGCCCATCCCTTGCACTTCTGCAAGTTGCTCAACACTTGCGTCCATAATATTTCTTAAATTTTTAAACTTATCAATTAAATTTTTCATTAAATTATCAGGAAGCCTTTTTATTTCAGAAATTATCCTTACACCTCTACAATGGACAGGTAGTTCCCTTAAATTTTCTTCAACTTTGTATCCTAATAATTTTGCAATATTGTCAAGTAAAAATAATTCCGCTTCATCTAAATCATTTATTAAATCCATAATTTCTGCCGGTTTTAGCTTATGATCTTCATTAATATAATCTTCAATTACTTTTAAGCTTTCATCTTCAACATTTATCATAAGCTCATCAACCTGCATATTTAAAAGTCTACCATCAGTTCCAAGCTCATAAATATATCTTCTTACCTCTTTTTCAGTCTTTTGAACAATCGCAGACTTTTGAAGAACAGATACAACATCATAAAGTGTTACAACATCTTCAATTTCTTTTATTGTCAAATTAATTAATAAATTATCTAGCCCATCTTTATACTTTGACAATGTTTGTAGTGCTTGGTTTGCTTTTGATAAAACTATTCTAGGTTCTTCAAGAATATATTTAAGGTTATCGATATAAATTGTTACAACATCCCTTTTTTGTGATATTGAAATTACAAGAGTTTTTGTCTGCTTTGCCACTCTTTCAGCAGTTCGATGTCGTGTTCCAGTTTCAGTTGTCTTAATTAATGGATTTGGATAAAGGTGGGTATTTGCATATAAAATCCTTGATGCATCTTGACTTAAAATTATTGCCCCGTCCATTTTTGCCAGCTCATAAAACCTTGCAGGTGTAAAACTGCACCCTATGTAAAATCCACCATCTACAAGCTTTAAAACTTGTTCTGAGTCTCCAACTACTATTAATGCTCCTATCTTTCCCTGTAATATGTATTCAATACCAGTCCTTAAATCAGTTCCAGGAGCAATTCTTTTTAAACTGTTTAATAGTAATTCTTGGTCTTTTTCCTTAAGCATTACTTGATGTTTAATACGGTAGGTTCTATTTTTTTAATTTCAAAAAATAATTGGTCAGCTTGAGCACTGACTTCTACAATATTTCCTGCTTTTATTTCTCCACTTATTAATTTTTCTGACAAAGGATCTTCAATGAAATTCTGAATTGCACGCCTCATTGGCCTAGCACCCATCGTTGCATCGTAACCTTTAGATAAAAGGAATTCTTTTGCAGAATCTTTCAGCTCAATTGTTATACCTTGAATTTCTAACTGCTGAACAATTCTTTTCATCATTAAATCAATAATCTGATAAACTTCTTGCTTTGTAAGTTTATGAAATACTATAACTTCATCTAATCTATTTAAAAATTCAGGTCTAAAAGCCTTTTTTAGTTCACTCATTACTTTATTTTTTATTTCTTCATAACTTAAGTCCTCTTCGTCAATTTTTCTGAAACCTAAAGGATTATTTTTATGAATTTCTCTTGCCCCTAAATTAGAAGTCATTATTATTACAGTATTTTTAAAATCAACTCTCCTGCCTTGAGAGTCTGTTAAATGACCGTCTTCAAATATTTGAAGAAGTATATTAAATACGTCAGGGTGTGCTTTTTCAATCTCATCTAATAATATTACACTATAAGGTCTTCTTTTAATTTTTTCTGTTAATTGCCCTCCTTCATCATAACCAATATAGCCAGGTGGGGATCCAACTAGTTTTGAAACTGAATGTTTTTCCATGTATTCTGACATATCAATTTGAATTAAGGCATCTTCTTTACCAAATAAAAACTCAGCTATTGTTTTTGCAAGCTCAGTTTTGCCAACTCCAGATGGTCCAAGAAATATAAAAGAACCAATAGGTCTTTTAGGATCCTTTAATCCTGAACGAGATCTTCTAATTGCTTTTGAAACTGTTTTTATTGCTTCATCTTGGCCAATTACCCTTTTGTGCAATTCTTCTTCCATTTTTAAAAGCTTAGCTGATTCAGTTTCAGTCAATTTATACACAGGTATCCCAGTCCAGCTTGATAAAACCTCTGCAATTTCATTTTCGTCTACTTTCCCCTTTTCAACATTGCTCCTTCTGCCCCAATTTTCCTCAAGCTCTAATTTTTCCTTTATTAATTGCTTTTCTCTATCTCTAAATTCTGCAGCTTTTTCAAAATCCTGCGCCTTTATTGCTTCTTCTTTTTCCTTTGTAACCTTTTCAATTTCATCTTCTAGCTTCTTCAAATCAGGTGGACTAGTAAGATTTCTTAACCTAACCCTAGAAGCTGCTTCATCAATTAAATCAATTGCTTTATCAGGTAAATATCTGTCTGAAATATATCTATGAGATAACTTAACTGCTGATTTAATAGCCGCCTCTGTAATTGTAAGATTATGAAACTCTTCATATCTATTCTTTAATCCTCTTAATATTTCTATTGTTTCATACTCACTTGGTTCATCAACATAAATTGGTTGAAATCTACGCTCAAGTGCCTTATCTTTTTCAACATATTTTCTATATTCATTTAAAGTTGTTGCCCCAATTGTCTGTATCTCTCCTCTGGCAAGCATAGGTTTTAATATAGATGCAGCATCTATTGCACCTTCAGCAGCACCAGCACCAACTAGTGTATGAACTTCATCAATAAAAATCATTATATCGCCATCTTCTTTAATTTCCTGTAAAACCTTTTTAAGTCTTTCTTCAAAATCACCTCTATACCTTGAACCAGCAACTAATGCACCTAAATCTAAAGTAAATATTCTTTTATTTTTAAGATTTGGCGGTATATCTTTTGAAACAATAGCCTGAGCCAAGCCTTCAACAATTGCTGTCTTGCCCACTCCCGACTCTCCAATTAATATAGGATTGTTTTTAGTCCTTCTTGATAATATTTGCATAAGTCTTTCTATCTCTTTTTTCCTTCCTATAACTGGGTCTAGCTTTTTCTCTTTTGCAAGCTGGGTTAAATCTCTTCCATATTGAGTAAGCATTTTTAGATTTCTCTTTTGAAACTTTTCAGAACTTTCGCTTTCATCTTGAGGATAAAAAGGATATTTATTTAAAACTTCCCTAATTTTTTCTTTTACAATTTCAAGATTAACACCAAAAGAATTTAAAACCCTTGCAGCTACACCTTCACCCTCTCTAAGTAAACCAAGCAGTATATGCTCTGTCCCAATATAATTATGCCCCATTTGTAAAGCTTCTCTTAATGAAAGTTCTAAAACTTTTTTAGCTCGAGGTGTAAAAGGTATATGCTCATAGACTTCTGCAGTTCCTTCAGTTACAGACTCCTTTACAGCCAGCCTAATCTCTTCAAGGGAAATATTTAAAGATTGCAGTACTTTTGCCGCAATACCCTCTTTTTCACCAATTAAACCTAGCAGCAAATGCTCTGTTCCTATATAATTTTGCTTTAAAAATCTTGCTTCATCCTGAGCTCTAACAACGACTTTTCTTGCTCTTTCTGTAAATCTTTCAAACATTTTTAATCAGTCCCTATTTTAATTATTTTTCAGTTTAAAACATCTTAACCTTAATTATACTATAGTCTTAATTATACTATTTTTATAACTTAATTTTTATAACCTTTATTTTATATCTTTATTTTATTTTGTTATATCATAACTTTAATTAATTAATATTATATCATAAATATCTTAAAACTAACTACTACTAGACGCAACTATTTTTTCAGCTTTTTAATTGCTAATTTTTCTCTAACCACATCCATCCGAACCTTATCAAGCTCATCACTATCGGGTTCAAGTTTTAGTTTAAAATTTATAATTAAATTTGAATCTCCTAAAATATTAATTAAATTATATAAATTAAATGGTTTTACATCTTTTATTAACCCTAAATCTATTCCAAGATTTATCATTGAAATAAAATCAATTGCTTCATAGTAAGACAAAAGTCTAGCATTAGTTAATATCCCATATGAGCGCATAACACTATCTTCAACAATTAAAGGAATATCTTTTTTTAATTCTTCTAAAGCCTCTTTTTCCTCATCAATTATATTTAAACATATTGCATTCATTTCTTCTATAAATTGCTTCTCATACTTTCCTAAAGACATTTGATTAGCAACTAATAAAATATTACCAATAACTTCTGAATTTTCGCCTAAAAAGCCTTTTACCATACAGCCGATTTTATTAAGCTTTTTTATAAATTCTTCCACCTTACCAGATATTATAATTGCTGGAATATGAACTGCTATTGAGATTCTTAAAGCTGTACCTAAATTAACAGGAGAGCTTGTTAAATAACCAAAATCTTTATCATAAGCAAACTTTAGTCTTCTTTCTAATAATTTTTCCATAACTACTACATTTTTATAAGCTTTTTCAATATCTAAACCTGCAACAATGCTTTGAATTTTTAAATGGTCTTCCTCATTTATAAGTATTGATAAAACCTCGTCTAAGCTTTTTTTACTTTTTTTTAAAATCAGACCCTTAAAGTTAAGCTTATAAGTCATTTCAGGACTTAAAATATGCCTTTCTAAAAAAAATTGACGCTGAATTTTTGAAAGCCTTGAAATATTATAAAATTCAAAATCACTATTTTTATTATTATCAAAAAAGATAGATTTTACTAAATTAAGAATTTCTTTTTTTTCTAGATTAGTTGACACACTGTTAAATTTATAACCAGTTAAGTTTCTAGAAACTCTTACTCTTGTTGAAAGAATTACTTGATTATTTTGAGACATTGACAATGTTGGGTTACTAAAAATAGGTTTATTTTGATTATTTCTTACCAATGGACAGTCTTTTTTTCAATTTTTTTATTGTATCTCTTAACTTTGCTGCTTCTTCAAAGTTTTCTACCATTACTTCCTGCTTTAATTTATATTCCAAATCTCTAATTTCCTTTACTAATTTCGCAGCTTTCGAAGTCTTAATTGGTATTTTACCAATATGTTTAGTACCTGCATGAATTTTATTTAAAATAGGAGTTAAGTCAGTCCTAAAAACATTATAGCAATTCTCACAGCCAACTTTACCAGTTGCTTTAATAGTCTTTAAATCAAAACCGCAAACACTGCATTTTTTATTTGAATTATTAGCTAAATCATTCTCTTTATCATTAACAGGAAGAAAATCATTAAAATTAACTGTGCTGTTAAAAATCTTACCTTCCTGCTTTTTATCGCTAACTTTTATATCAATTTGCAATATCTTTTCTAAAATTGCATTTAAATCGCTAAGCAATTCATCAGATTGCAATATGTCAACTTCCTTTAAGCAATTAATGCAAAGGTTAAGTCTTTCGGTTTTACCATTTACAACTTTTATTAAATGTACAATTGCTTCATTACGTTTGCAAAACTCACAAAGCATTTTATCTCCTAATTAATTTTATACTAATTAACCTAATTAATTTTATACTAATTAATTTTCAATTTATATATTCTTATTTACTTTAATAATATATTAAAAATTAACTTAATTGAACTTAATTTGTCAAATTTATCTTAAATTCCAATTCAAAATCATTCCTTTTCAGTATCAGGCTTCATAAGTGGAAATAAAATAACATCCCGTACTGATTTACTATTTGTTAATATCATAACAAGCCTGTCAATACCTATTCCTTCCCCAGCTGTTGGTGGCATGCCATATTCTAGCGCTTTTATAAAATCTAAGTCAATTTTACCCGTCAACCTTTCTTCCTCATCTTTGCTCTCAACTTGTTTCTTAAACCTAATCATTTGGTCTTTAGGGTCGATTAATTCAGAAAAGGCATTTGCTACTTCCTCGCCACCTATAAATAGCTCAAACCTTTCAGTTAAATTAGGATTTAACGGATGTTTCTTTGCTAAAGGAGATATTTCAATTGGATAATCTTTAATAAAAGTCGGTTGTATAAGTTTTGGCTCCACTATTTTTTCAAAAATTTCATTTATTAATTTACCCTTGCTAAAACTGCTGTCAAACTCTATTTGTAAATCTTTTGCTATTTTTCTTATTTGGTCAATTTCCATATCAAAATCAACGTAAATATTTCCATACTTTTTTATAGAATCAAGCATTGTAATCTTTTCCCATTCTTTTTCAAGGGAAATTAAATTCCCTTTGTAAGTAAACTCCAATTTTCCTAGTGCTTCTAGCGCAACAAATTTAATCAATTCTTCTGTTAGATTCATAAAATCTTTATAATCAACAAATGCTTGGTAAAACTCTACCATTGTAAATTCAGGATTATGCTTATAAGAAATCCCTTCATTTCTAAAATTTCTGTTTAGTTCAAATACTTTTTCAAAACCCCCAACTATTAATCTCTTTAAATATAATTCAGGTGCAATTCTTAAATACAGATCTATATCTAATGCATTATGATGTGTAATAAATGGTCTTGCTGCAGCTCCTCCAGGTATTGGCTGAAGCATTGGAGTTTCAACCTCTAAAAAGCCCCTTTTATTTAAAAACTGTCTTATAGCTTCAATAATCTTAAACCTTATTAAAAAAACTTTTTTAACTTCAGGATTTACAATAAAATCAAGATATCTTTGTCTATACCTTAACTCTACATCTTTTAGACCATGCCACTTTTCAGGCATAATTCTTATAGATTTACTTAATAAAATATAATCTAAAACATTTAATGATAGTTCTCCTTTATGAGTTACAAAAATATTTCCTTCAACGCCAATCCAATCTCCAATATCAAGCTCAAGAAAATTATTATATTTCTCTTCACCCAATGTTTTAATGTTTAAGTAAAGTTGAATCTTATCATCAGAATCCTTTAAGTCACAAAAGGTTGCTTTTCCATGCACTCTAAAAAGCATTACTCTGCCTGCAAGCTTATAAAAATCTTCAGTCTTATCACCTGGTTGAAGATTTTTATACTTCTCTTTAACTTCAAAAATTTGAGCAGTTTTATAAAAATTATCTGCATAAAGCCTTATACCTTGGCTTTGCATTTTTTTAATTTTATCTAACTTTACCTTTAGAGGTTCGCTTAAATGCTCTTCAATTTCTACATAATAATCATAATTTTCTTCATTAGTTTGGTTATTTTTATCTTTGCTATTCATTTAAATTTAAAAAATATTTATATAATTTAATATTTACTATGCTTATATTGTTATATTATTCTTTCTTATTATCCTTATTATTCTTAAATACTTGTTATTCTTATTTTTTTATTTTTTATGCTTATTTAATCTTAATTTTTTGCTTTTTAATTTAATTAAAACTAATTAATTTCAGAATTATTTTGAGACTAATTAATCAAAATTAATTAGAACAAATTTATTAAAGTATTTCTAATACCTGAAGAGTTTTTACTTTTTGTGGAGTTTTTACTTTAACAATATCCCCAATCTTTTTATGCAATAGCGCCTTTCCAACAGGAGACTCATCAGAAATTTTGTTTTTTTCAGGATCAGATTCAATTGAACTAACAATTTTAAACTTCTTTTCTTTTTTATCATCAAGGTCCTTAACTACTACTGTTTTTCCTAAGTCTACAACATTCTTTTTCTCATTCTCAACTATTACATAATTTTGCAAAATTTCATTAATCTGCTCAATCCTGCCTTCTATAAAAGCCTGGTCATTTTTAGCATGTTCATACTCTGGGTTTTCAGCTAAATCTCCACCAAATTCTTTTGCTTCTCTTAGCCTTTCAGCAACTTCTTTCCTTTTATTATTTATTAAATCTTCAAGCTCCTTTTGGAGCATTTCAAGGCCTTCTTTTGTTAACCTGTACTCTTTCATTAATTTATTCACCTCTAAAAATATAAACAAAATGTATAAAATTTAAAAGCGTAGAAATAAATTTAATTGAGGTATTATATTGTAAGACCTTAAATATGTCAAAATATTATCTAAATCTGTTATCTAATTTCTGCTATCTAAATCTGTTGGCAAATAAGTCTTTATTACCCAAATCTTCCTGTAATATAATTTTCAGTTCTTCTGTCTGATGGATTTGTAAATATCTTATTTGTATCATCATATTCAATTAGTCTAGCAGGCTGACCTATACTTTCCATTAAGAAAAATGCTGTTTTTTGGGAAACACGAGCAGCTTGCTGCATATTATGAGTTACTATAATAATAGTATAATTTTCTTTTAATTCATCCATTAAATCTTCTATTTTTTGTGTAGATATTGGGTCGAGAGCAGATGCAGGTTCATCCATTAAAATTACCTCAGTTTCAACTGCAAGAACTCTTGCAATACAAAGCCTTTGCTGCTGGCCTCCTGATAAATCTAAAGCCGGTGAGTGTAATTTATTCTTTACTTCATCCCATAAAGCTGCTTTTTTTAGGCTATTTTCAACTATTGCATCAAGCTCAGATTTTGAATAACGTTTATGAAGTCTAGGCCCATAAGCTACATTATCATATATACTTTTGGGAAATGGGTTTGGCCTTTGAAAAACCATACCAACTCTTCTTCGTAAATCAACCACATCAATGTTATCCTTGTATATATCAGTATTGTCTATTAAAACTTCTCCTTCAACTGCAGTTTTAACTGCAATTAACTCATTCATTTTATTAAATGTTCTTAAAAAAGTTGATTTACCGCATCCGCTAGGGCCAATTATTGCAGTAATAGCGTTCTTCTTTATATCCATGTTTATATCTTCTAATACTTTAGTATTACCGTAATAAAAATTATAATTTTTAACCCTAATTTTTATATAATCATCCATATTATCCATTAATATTATTAATATTTAACTTACAAAATTTATAGTAATTTACTAAATGTTAAAATGTTAATAAATTTATTAAATCTTAATAATTCAATATTTTAAAAATTTAATATTTTAATGAAGCTGTAAATTTAAAAAATAACTAATTCTAATTTTATTTAGGCCTCAGACTCTAACTTTAACTTATATTCTTTAAATTTAATTTTTAAATTGTCATATTTTAAGCTTAAAATCTGAACGGCTAGTAATGCTGCATTTTTTGCACCATTTATTGCAACAGATGCAACAGGAACACCAGGTGGCATTTGAACTATGGACAGCAAAGAATCAATCCCATGCAAATCATCTGATTTAATGGGAACCCCTATTACAGGTAGCGTTGTATAAGATGCAATAACACCTGGCAAATGAGCAGCCTTGCCTGCACCAGCTATAATTATTTCAAATCCATTACCTTCTGCAGATAAAGCAAATTGTCTAGTTTTATTTGGCATTCTATGAGCTGAAGAAACTAAAACTTCATAACCAATATTAAAAAAATCAAGCACTTCACATGCTGCATTCATTACAGGCTTATCTGATTGACTTCCCATAATAATTGCAACTTTTTTACCTATGCTATTTTTTTCTTCTGGCATAAAACCACCTCATACCAAAATACTAAATAATTTAATAATTTTTTTAAAACTAACAAAAATTACTCTAAAATATTAATGCTCTAAAATATTAATGAAATTTAATGAAATTAAATAAAATTTATTATAAATTAAGATTACAATAAAGATTATTATATACTAAGTTTACAATAATAAGTTAAATTATTTTAAAATTTAACATTTTTTTAAAATTTAAAATAAAAATCTAAAAGCTTACAGAATCTTCAAAAAGCTCAGCTTTTAACGCTATATCTTTTCGATACTGCATGCCTTCAAAATTTATCTTTAAAATTTCAGAGTAAATATTTTTTCTAGCATCTTTAAATGTGGGAGCTTTTGAAACTAAATTTAAAACTCTTCCACCATTTGTATAATATTTTTGATTTTCAAACTTCGTTCCAGCATGGAAAATTAAAACATTATTTTTTTTGTTTTCAGCTAAAAAACTATTAATTTTTATATCATTATTTAAATCTGAAAACTCATTAAAATTCTTGTTCTTAAAATTATAGCTTTGGCTGTTAATTTTGTCCAAACCCTCAATTAAATCTCCCTTTGATGAAGATTCTGGATACCCCTTAGATGCAATTACAACACAGACACATTTTAAGTTATCCCAGTGTAGCTTTTGATTTGCAAGCTTGCCATTAATACAGCTAAGCAAAAGCTCAACCAGATCATCTTCAAGTCTTGGGAGTATTACCTGCGTTTCAGGATCTCCAAACCTGCAGTTATATTCTAATAAATAAGGTTCATCATTACTTATAATTATTCCACCATATAAGATACCTTTATAATAAATATTTTCTTTTTTAAGTGCTTCAAATGTAGGATAAATAATCAGGTTAAGTATTTTTTCATATAACTTATCACTTACAAAGGGTACAGGACTAAAGCTGCCCATTCCACCAGTATTTTTACCAATATCATTATCAAAAATTTTTTTATAATCCTGAGCTAAAACCATTGGAATTATATCTTTTCCGTCGCATAAGTTTAATATTGAAACTTCAAAACCCTCAATAAAATCTTCTATTATTATTTTATCTGCAGCACTTCCAAAAATATTTTTTTCAAGACAATCATTTAAACCATCAAGTGCTTCTTGTTTATTTTTACAAATAATTACACCTTTACCAGCTGCTAAACCATCTACTTTTAAAACCAATGGGAATCTTTTTTCAGAAAGCTTATTAATATAGTTTTTTATTTTATCTATTTCTTCTCTAAAAAAAATTACACTTTCTGCGGTTGGAATATTATACTTTTTACATAAATTTTTTGTAAAAACTTTGCTTCCTTCAATCCTTGCAGCATTTGAGTCAGGGCCAAAAATTTTTAAACCAAAATTATTAAAATAATCAACTATTCCATCTACTAATGGTGCTTCTGGACCAACAATTGTAAAATCGATATTATTTTGTAATGCAAAATCTTTAATGAGCTTGAAATTTTCCTTTTTTACTTCTAAATTAAAACAACTACCTATTTGTTTAATACCTGGATTGCCTGGTATAGAAAATATTTTTTTTACAAGACTGCTTTGAGACACTTTCCATGCCAAACAGTGTTCTCTTCCGCCACTTCCGATAATTAAAACATTCAATTAGCCACCTCTTTGATATTTTTAACTAGATTTTTAAAAATAACTAAAGTATTAGTAATGGTTTTTTTCCATTTTCAAGCAACCCTTTATCTTTAATATAATCTCTAATTATTATTTGATTTCTTTCTGGTCCTACGCTAATCATTGAGATAGGAACTTTTATTAGTTTCTCAATTTCCTGAATATAATTTTTTGTATTTTCAGGCAAATCTGAAAACTTTTTAAACTTAGATAAATCTTCTTTCCATCCTTTAACTTTAATATATATTGGTTTACATTTATGCATAATTGTTTGATGAGGGGGAATAAAATCAAAAACTTTCCCCTCATATTGATAACCAACACAAATTTTTATCTCATCAAGACCAGTTAAGACATCAATTTTTGTCAAAGCAATGCAGTCAATTGAATTAAGCATTATTGAGTATTTTAAAATTAAAATATCAAGCCAACCACACCTCCTAGCCCTACCTGTTGTAGTGCCAAATTCATTTCCTCTTTGCCGCAAATAATCGCCTATATTATCTTCTATTTCTGTTGGAAATGGACCTGAACCTACTCTTGTTGTATAAGCCTTTGCAACACCAATTACTTGATCAATTTTTTTTGGCCCTATACCTGCTCCAACAGAAGCTCCGCCAGCTACTGTCGAAGATGATGTCACAAAAGGATAAGTTCCATGGTCAATATCCAACATTGTTCCCTGAGCACCTTCAAACAAAACAAATTTTTTTTCCTCAAGATAATTATTCACAAGGATAGATGTATCAGTTATATATTTACTTAATTTTTTACCATAAATTTCATATTTTTCATAAACTTCATTAAAATCTATGGGTTCTAAGTTATAAACTTTTTCAATAATAAGGTTTTTTAATTTTAATACCTCTTCAAGTTTTGTTTTAAAAATTTTTAAATCTAAAAGATCCTGTACTCTTATGCCGCTTCTATAAGCCTTATCAGCATAAGCAGGCCCAATACCTTTGTGAGTAGTTCCAATTTTTGATTTTCCAAGGCTTTGTTCACCTGCTTTATCAATTACAATATGATAAGGCATTACAAGATGGGAATTGCCACTTATTTTTAAATTATCTGTACTTATACCCTTGTTATTTAAATGCTCTATCTCATAGATTAATACTTCAGGGTTTATTACTACTCCATTACCAATTATACATAAAGTTTTAGGATATAATATTCCAGAAGGAATATGGTGAAGTTTAAACTCTTCATTTCCTGTTACAACAGTATGTCCAGCATTATTGCCCCCTTGAAATCTAACAACCATATCCATCTTGCTAGCAAGCAGGTCTGTAATTCTTCCTTTACCTTCATCGCCCCATTGAGTACCTAATAAAACTATTCCTGGCATGATTAAACACCTCTAACTTAAATAAAGTTTATAAAAAAAAATAAAAAATTATTAAAAATTAAATTTACTGAACCTCTTCAACATCATATTCTGGAGACACAGTAGCATTTACAAATAAAGTATATTCCTCTAAAAACTTTAATTTCACAATACCAGTAGGACCGTTTCTATGCTTTGCTATGTTTATTTCAGTAAAAACCTGGTCTTTTACTTCTTTATCATAATAATCTTCCCTATAAATAAACAATACTAAATCTGCATCCTGTTCAATTGCACCTGATTCACGCAAATCAGCTAGCACCGGTTTTTTCCTTTCTCGCTTTTCCACTTCCCTAGACAATTGTGAAATTGCTATTACAGGTATTTGTAATTCTTTTGCAATACTTTTTAAATTTCGAGAGATTTCAGTTACTTCTAGTACTCTGTTTTCTTTATAATTAACTCCTGACTGAAGCAACTGAAGGTAATCAACAATTAGTAATTTAATTCCATATGAACTTGCCAGCATCCTGGCTCTAGATCTTAAGTCCATAATAGTTAAAAATGCTGCATCATCAATATATATCTTGCATTGTGCAAGATTTTCTATTGCGCCTGCTAACTTTACCCACTCATCATCCCTTAAATTACCAGATCTTAATCGATGTAAATCAATTCTTGATTCTGCACACATTAATCTTTGCGCAATTTGGTCTTTTGACATTTCTAAAGAAAAAATTGCTACAGGAATTTTCTCAATCATAGCTGCATTTCTCGCTATGCTTAATGCAAATGAAGTTTTTCCCATACCTGGTCTTGAAGCAATAATTATTAAATCAGAATTTTGAAGACCAGAAGTAATTTTATCCAAATCAATAAATCCAGTTGTTATTCCAGTAATTTTAGATTTTTTATCATAAAGATTTGCCAGTTCTTCATAAACCTCAGATAAAAGATCTTTAATAGCTGTAAATTTGCTACTTTTTCTATCAGTATTTAAATCTTGATAAATCGAAAAAATCAACTGTTGAGCCTTATCAACAGTAGCGTATAAATCTTCAGGTACTTCATAGGATATTGCAGCTATTTCAGTAGCGGCATAAATTAATTTCCTTAATACTGAATGATGTTTTACAATTTGAGCATAATGCTGTGCATTAGAAGCAAGAGGCATATTACTAATTAAAGAGTGAATATAAGTACTTCCACCAACTTCATCAAATAAATCTTTTTTTTTAATATAGTCTGAAACAGTTATTACATCAACTGGTTCCCCAAAAGAAAATAACTCCTTAATAGATTTAAATATTAAAGCATTTGAATTCCTATAAAAATCATCTTCAGACAAAATTTCAAGTACAGATATTATTGCTTCCTTAGAAATAAGCATTGACCCAAGAACAGATTCTTCTGCCTCTAAATTATATGGAGGTATTCTATCAATTTTACTTGTATCTATCGGAGCTGTATTTTGTCTTTTTTGTCTTTTTTCTTGCATTATTTATTCACTTGAGAATTCTTTATCAAGCATTATTTTTTTATCAAGCATTATTTATCACTTGAAACATTAGAAACATTGTCGCCTTCTTGGTTTGGATAATTAATTACTACATCATCACTTTCAACTATTACTTTAACTGTTGCCTTTACTTCTTTGTAAAGTTTAATGATCACCTCATAAAAGCCTACTTCTTTTATATGCTCATCAAGGTCTATTTTTTTCTTATCTATCTCTACTTTTTTATCAGCTAAAATTCTTTCAGCAATATCTTTATTTGTTATTGAACCATAAAGTTTTCCTTCAGGGCTAGAATTTACTTTAATCTTAATTTCCATTCCATCAATTAATTCAGCAATTTTTTTAGCTTCCTCAATATTTTTCGCTTCCTTCTTTATTAAAGATTTCTTAACAATCTCCATTTGTTTTATATTTCCTGGCGTAGCTAAAACTGCAATATTATTTGGTATTAAAAAATTTTTTGCAAAACCATCCTTTACATTTACTATATCTCCTGCACCGCCAAGTTTTTCATAATCTCTTGTTAATATTACCTTCAAGTAAAACCCCTTTCACTAAACTTATCAAATTTTTAACCCAATTTTCAATTTTTTTATTTTATTTTATCTATGAAAATCCTTGTCAATAAATATTTACTTAATAAATTTCATTTTAATAGATTATAATAAGCTCTAATGGACTCTAATGAGCTTTAATGCACTCTAATGGACTCTTTTTAGCCTTCTAAAATTTACCCAAATATCTATTAGTCCAATAACTGGAAGAAATATTACCAGTCCAAAAATAATAAAAACAACTATTATTATAATAACTTTTATAAAATTTTTTATATTAAATCTATCAAAAAAACCCCAAATCACTGAAATACCTAAAATTAAATAGACAAAACCAAATATAATCAATAAATTATAGCCAACTATTAAAATTATATTATTATAGCCTGGATTAAATGAGGTAATAATAATTAAAATTATACCAATTATTATCCCCCAGCACCAATACCATGGTAAATCCCACTCTTTAAATGGCTTAAATGGCTTTATTTCAATTGAATACCTGTTTAAAAAAACATAACTGAAATAATAGTTTAAAATGCTTATTAAGCTAAAATTTACAATTAAAATCCCAGGCAATATTTTTGGTAAAAACTTTAAAAATGATTTAGTTAAATTTATTATTTGCTCATATTGATTATTTTCAATTAGTAATAAATTTTTATAATTTTTTATTATTGGGTCTTTATCAATATCATCAACAAACTTGTTATATGCATTCTTAGTTTCAATTAAAGCATTTTGCTTAGTAAATGCAGAATCTATTATAAAAAACAAAAAAACAGAAATTAAAAAAACTAAAAGTACTGCTATTAAAATATGAAATACTTTAAGTTTTTTACTTAAAAGATATTTATATGCAAACGCTATGCTAACAATTATAATTAAAAAAACTATAGCAACAACATAGTTAAACAATAAAAAAATTATTATTCCTGAAATTGAGCAAATAATAAAATCTCTTATTTTATTTAAGTTTAACAGTAAAGTTGCACATACAGGAAAAAAAGCTAAGGCAACAAAACTTAAAAAAGGCACAAAAATAATTGCTACAGATGAAGCAACTGTTAAAAATATTAAAAAGAACAGGTTAGTTCTTTTTTCCTTTCTTAAATTGTTATTCAAATTGTTACTTAAATTATTAAAATTATCTATTTTTTCAAAGGACATATTATTTTATTATAAAATTATCTTATAAAACTATCTTTTAAAATATGGCATTAAAGCCATTTCTCTTGCTCTTTTTATAGCTAAAGCAATCATTTTTTGATGTTGAACACAATTACCAGTTGATCTTTTCGGTCTAATTTTTCCTTTATCTGAAACAAACTTTTTTAAAACTGCTATGTTTTTATAATCTATGTAATCTACATTTTCTTTACAAAAATAACAGTATCTTTTTCTTTGTCTAACATTTAAAGATACAGAACCTGTTTGAGTTTTATCACCAGATTTTGAATTTTTCTTTTTCAACTTTATCTCCTTTTCATAAAATTTTTAATTACAATATTTTTAACATTCTTTATTTTAATATATTACAATATTCTTTACTGGGCTACATTACCGGGCTACAGTATTTTATAAACAACATAAACATTAATTTAAAAAGTAATTAAGCGAGTAATTTTAACAGTACTTAAAACAGCAACTAAAACGGTATATCATCATTATCAAAATCTATGTCTGGTTCAATAATATCCTCTTGGCTGCCTTGTATAGGTAAATCAACTTTTGCATTTTTTTCCAATTTACAACTTGCAAATTCTAAGCTTGGAGCAACAACATTTGCTATTATTCTATAAGATGTTCGTTTCTGGCCTTGCTTATCATCCCAACTTTCCTGTGATAACCTCCCAAATATTACTACTCTGTCTCCTTTGTTTAAACTTTCAGCTATATTTTCAGCAAGCTTAAACCAAGCAACTACGTTAAAAAAATCAGCATCGTTTTCCCACTCGCCAGATTGCTTGTTTTGTATCCTTTTATTAACAGCAATACCAAAACTTGCAACTGGAACACCAGAAGGAGTGAATCTCAATTCCGGGTCCCTAGTTAAGTTCCCAATTAAAAAAACATTATTTACAATACCTGAAGCCATTTTAACCTCGCTTTCGGTAAATATTTTAATTTAACTATCAGAAAGTTTTTAATAAACTTTTTTAATTTTCTTGGCTTTCAATATTTTCAGTAAGAGAATCATCTGTTCTTTTAGATAAAACACTTTCATTAACCTTAACTATTAAATGTCTTAAAATTTTATCATTTATTTTATTAAGCCTGTCTAACTCACTTAGAGGTTTTGTATCGGAATTAAAATAAACAATTGCATAGAAACCATTTTCTTGATGTTTTATAGGATAAGCTAATTTTCTAACTCCCCAAATATCTGTATTTGTTACTTTTCCATTTGATTTTTCAACAACTGAAGAAATTTTAGCTAGCTCCTCATTAATTGCAGCCTCATCTAGCTCAGGGTTAAATATAAGCATCATTTCATAGCTTCGCATTTAAGTTTCCTCCTATGGACTAAATTTAATTCAATTTAAATTAGACCCTTTACCTAAAATCAAAGGGCAGAAGGAAAATAGTTTTTATTTAATTTTAAACTATATATGGCCTTCCGAACGGATAATATAACAAATAAAATTATTTTACAATATCTATTTAGTTTTTGTTTTAACTATGTTTTAACTAATTTTAGCTAATTTTTGTCAACTAAAAAACTTTTTTAATAAATTTATTTAATAGCATTTTTCTTTGTTATACTGCTATATTTTTCTATTACCATATCTTCATCTTCTTCATAAAAAGGACTAATATGTCCTGTATAGTTAATGGAAGAAATATATGGAAAATCCTTATCAATTACAACAATATTTATTGCTCCTTGTCTTTGAATTAAAGACCTCCAGCACTTAGGTGGTATTTGAAGCCAGTCAACAAGTAATGCTAATATTACGCCTCCATGCGTTACAACAGCAACATTGCTTTTATCATTATTTTCATTTAAGATTTTTTGAATCTCATTTTTTACTCTTTTTAAAAGACTTCCGAAACTTTCCCCCTCGGTTGGAGGATAATTATAAGGGTCTTTTAGCCAATTCTGGTAATCTTCTCTATATTGGTCATTAATTTCCTCAAACTTTAATCCTTCCCATTTTCCAAAATTTAGCTCTTTTAAACCATCAAGGATTTTAACTTTTAATCCTGTTCCTTTTGCAATTATTTCAGCAGTTTTTAAAGTTCTCTTCATTGGACTTGAGTAAATATTTGATAGGTTAACTTTTTTTAAATATTTCTTTGCAAGATAAGCTTGCTGTATCCCTCTTTGGGTTAAATCTGTATCAAGCCAACCTTGATACTTACCTTCTAAATTACTTGTAGTCTGCCCATGCCTTATTAAAAATAATTTAACTGACATTTCACTGCCTTTATTTATATTTTATAGTGATAAAAAACTTAACTGCTTTATTACTTTTTCTCTTACTTGTTCTGGAGGTAAAAGACTGTAAACTAAATTACCATCTTCAATAAATGTTTCAAATAAATCATCATAAGCCCCGCCACATTTATTACAAATATAGTTTGAAGAATGGTCATTTTCAAGAATTATTTTATCTTCAAAACATCTGCTGCATCTAATTAACTTTTTAGCGCCAGATTTCTTCCCTCTTTTTGCTAACGGCTCTCCATTAATTTCTACAATATCCATTGAAAAATCCAAAACCCTTGCCCCACTTATAGATGTACCAACACCAAATGCATCAACAATATCAGATAAATTTAAGATTTCATCCTCATCTAGTCCGCCACTTACCATGAGCTTTACATTTTTAAATCCCCTAATATCTAGTTCCCACCTTATTTCTTCAAGAATTTTTCTAAAATTTCCTCTTCTTGAACCTGGCGTATCCAGTCGTAGTGCAAATAAATTACTGCCTAATTCATTGCATACTCTTATTGCTTCAAATTTCTCATCATTAAAAGTATCAATTAGAGATACTCTGTTAACATTTTTATCAATTATTTCATTAAAAGCAGAAGTTGCTTTTACTGTATCCCCAAATATTAAGATTAAAGCATGCGGCATAGTTCCAACTGGCTGCTTGTTAATTACCTGTGCACCCTTTATTGTTGAAACACCATCAAGCCCACCAATATAAGCACATCTTTCAACCATTGGTGTTATAGCTGGATGAACTCTTCTTGCACCAAAATTAAAAATAAGTTTATCATTTGCTGCTATTTTACAACGTGCAGCTTTAGTTGATATTCCACTTGAGTGACAGATAAATCCTAAGATGGCAGTTTCAAATATCCCAAAGTCAAGATAATTCCCTTCAATTAATAATACTGGCTGCTCTTCCTTAAATATTGTACCTTCTGGAAGCCCTTTTACTCTTAAACCTTTTATACCCTGTAACAATTTTATACTTTCTTCAATTCCTGAAAGTACTCCCCACTTATAATTATTTGGAAATCCTTTTAGAAAAATTTCTGCTTTAACATTTGGATTTAATTTTTTCTTCTTTAATATTTCTTCTGCTCTTTTAAAGTATATATCAGAAGTATTGCCTGATTTAATATCATTTTCATCAGAAATAAAAAACATTTAAAATCACCCTTATATTCTTTATATAGTACTATTTATGTAATTTTTTTTGATATAAAATTATATAAAATTAATTTCTTTACTTTAATTAATTGATTAATTGATTTCTACCTTTAAAACTTCCCTCATTTGTCGAATTGCAAACTCATAATCTAAACTATTTAACCCAATAATTGCATCCTTTATTACTACTACATCAAAACCTCTTAAAACAGCATCAGACACAGTGTATAAAACGCAGATATTAGCAACACAACCAGTAATAATTAGTCTTTTTATATTATTTTCTAACAAAAAATCCTCAAGTTCAGTTTTATAGAATCCAGAAAATGTTTTTTTATAAATGATTTTATCTTGTATTTGAGGTTTTAACTGATCAATAATTTCCGCACCTTTTGTGTCCTTTATAGCATGAGGCGGGTACAGCTTAAATTCTTTATCATTTTCATCATGAGAGTCGCATATATATACAACAGGATATTTTTCTTCTCTTGCTTTTTTTATTTGCATTTTTATTGGCTCAATAATTTTTTCAATCCCAGGTACTTTTAAAGGAGCGCCATCCAAAACAAAATCATTTATCATATCAATAATTAATAAAGCTTTATTATGTAAATTCATAAAATTCACCTCTATTGATTAATAATTTTATTCACTTATATTTTATTATATTATAAATGTATAGTATAATTGTTCCAGTGTTAAGTTAAAAAAATTTTTTTATAAAATTATTTTTACAAAATTATTATTTAATTTTTAAGTTATGGAAAACATTATGGAAAATATAACTACTTGTTTAAAAAACTATATAAAAAAGAAGTTAAACAAAAATTTTTTACAATTTCTTTTTGTTGTTATTACAGTTTTATTAATATTTTCTACTTTATTTTTTACTGGCTGCGTAAAAAAAGAAACTGTAAAGCTATATTTTGCAAAATATGAAGATAATTCAAGCTTTTTAGTATTCGAATATAGAGATGTTGTAAAAGATGAAAATTTCTATAAAACAGTTATAGAAGAACTAATAAAAGGACCAAAAGATGAGCAGCTTTACCCAACCATTCCATCCAGCACAAAAGTTTATTCTGTTAAGGTAAAAGATGGACTTGCAATAGTTGATTTTTCAAAGGAGATAATTACTGATACTTCTAAAATTCCACATAGTTCCACTACGGAAATACTTGCAATTTTTTCAATAGTTAATACACTTACAGAATTTGATGAAATACAAAAAGTAAGAATTACAATTGAAGGAAAAAAAGAAGGCAAGATAGACGATTTATATATTGAAGATTTTTGGGGACATGTTGGCATTTATGAAGACTTTACTAGAAATGAGCAAGTTCTATTAAAAAACCAGACAGAATAAAATAATTTTATGGATAGAAAAGAAAAACTACTTACATTTTTAGAATTTTACAGCACTCAAAACACTCAAAATAAAAAAACCAATGCTGTTAATATCAATGCTGTTAATATTTTTGACGAGCCCAATCTTACAAAAAAAATTGGCTGGATTTGCACTTATGTTCCAGAGGAGTTAATCATTGCTAGCGGGTTTGTCCCTTTTAGAATTACAGGCAAAGAAAAAATAAGCAAGGCTGAAAGCTTTTTCCCTATTAATTACTGCCCTTTTATAAAATCTTCAATGGAAGAGTTACTAAAATTTAAAAGTAAGTTATCTGGTATTATTTTTACAAACAGCTGTGATGGTATGAGGAGATTTTACGATATATGCAAAAAGTATTTACCAGATTTACCTTCTTTCATGTTAGATGTTCCTAGAGTAGTAACCAAACATTCAATAAAACATTATGAAAATAATTTATTATTATTGATTGATTTCCTTAACAGAATAAACACAAATAATAATGATAATAATACCAATGATAATGACTATGATAATAATGATAATAGCAATAATAGTAGTAAACTTAATAATACCAATAATGCCAATAAAACTAGCAATGCTAAAGATGCCAATTATGCTAATAGTACTAATAATACTAGGAATACTAAGGATACTAAAGATATTAATGATAATAAAAAAAATAATGAAACTTATTTAAAACCTAATTTAAATGAAATTATTACTAAAAGCTTAAATGAAAATTTAATTGAAGCACTTAAAATTACAGAAAATAAAAGAAATCTTTTAAACAGGCTAAGAAAATACTTTATATCATTTCAAAGTGAAATAGGGATAAAAAATTATTTTAATATACTTCATTTATCAGTGGTTTTAGAAAGCTATTTTTTTAATGTAGAATTAGAAAAATATTTAAATTATATAGAATATAATATTAAAAGCAATTTACAAAAGAGTACCAGTTTCGGACAATCAAAAACTGATAAATCTAACAATATTTTTGAAAACTCAATTTTAGATAAAGATAAAAATGTGCCAAATATTATGGTTATAGGAAATTTTTTAGATGAAGAAAGGCTATGGGAAATATTTGAAGAACTTAACTGCAATATTTTATATGAAGACTGCTGTAATTCTACAAGATATTTCAAGTTCAACCTAAACTTTAATAACAATTTTAATTCTAATAATTATAATTTTAATAGCAAATCAAATATTGATAATACTGATAATACTAATAATACTATTACTACTGCTGCTATTACTACTACTGCTGCTGCTACTACTACTGCTGCTGCTACTACTACTACTAATAATAA